>JANMDE010000327.1:0-8105 GCA_031376105.1 Variovorax sp.
AAACAGAGATTTAACAATGGCGGATGACCGAAACTCCAAAAACGCCATCAAATGGCCCGCGCTTGACGCCGAAGTACAAGATTGTGCCCCCCAGTTATCGCCGCAGCACGCCGCGTTCACGCGCCGCTTCCGAGGCCGGAAAAGCCGTGGCTGGCAGCAGCGAAGGGGGAAAAATTGCGCTGGCTTGGCTGCACACCACACGCTTCTTGACAACTTCTGCCCTGCTGCACCAACTGCCCACACACGATTATCCCGAAGTGGCTTTTGTGGGTCGCTCCAATGCCGGTAAATCTACCTGCATCAACACCTTGTGCCAGCAGCGCCAGCTGGCCTATGCCTCCAAAACGCCGGGTCGCACGCAGCACATCAACCAATTCTCCGTGGGCAAACAAGGCAGCACCGATTTGGTGCTCACTGATTTGCCCGGCTACGGCTATGCAGCAGTCGACAAGCAATCCAAAGCCCGCTGGCAGCAGGTGATGGCGAATTATTTGGTCAGTCGCCAGCAGCTCAAGGCGGTGGTGATGCTGGCCGATTCGCGCCACGGGCTGACCGAGCTGGACGAGAGCCTGCTGGACGTGATTCGCACGCGGGTGGAAGATGGCTTGCAATTTTTGGTGTTGCTGACCAAGGCCGACAAACTCAACAAGACCGATCAGGCCAAGGCGCTATCCATTGCCAAGCTGCAAACGGCAGGGGGACAGGTGCAATTGTTTTCTGCCTTGAAGCGCATCGGGATTGAAGAAGCCGCGCTCAAGGTGTATGGTTGGCGCAAAGTTGCGGATGCGACTGAAATAGTGCCTGACACGCAAGATTTGAAGTAAAAAGCATAGATTGCCCTTATAGATGTTGCATAGTATGCTATCAAAAAAGTAGTGAATATGATTCAAACTCACCTTCAAATCTTGCCGCATGGCATCACATTGTCTTGTCGCACTGCTGGAGACAAGGGCCAGCCGTTGCTGCTCTTTCTGCATGGTTTTCCAGAAGCCGCTTTCGTTTGGGATGCCACGCTTTTGCACTTTGCAGCTCTTGGGTTTCGCTGCGTTGCGCCGAACTTGCGCGGCTTTGAGCGATCTTCCCAGCCCGTGGACGCGAGCGACTATCGGCCTAAATATTTGGTGCAAGACATCGCGGCTTTGATGGCGATTGAATCGCCAGACCAGCCGCTGGCCGCTTTGGTGGCGCATGACTGGGGCGGCGCGGTGGCGTGGAACATGGCCAATCAGATGCCGCAACGCATGAAGCGGCTGTGCATCATCAATTCACCGCATCCGGGCACGTTTTTGCGGGATTTGAAGGCCGATGCTGCGCAGCAAGCGGCCAGCAGTTACATGCATTTTCTTTGCCGCCCCGATGCTGAGCGCTTGCTCGCAGAAGATAATTTCCGCCGTTTGTTTGAGTTTTTCAGCCGTTTGGGAGCCATCGACGGCCCCTATGCTTGGCTTGACGAGGCCACCCAAGCGCAATACCGCGAGGTCTGGAGCTTGGGGCTGACCGGTGGCTGCAATTTTTATCGCGTCACGCCGCTCAAGCCGCCCTTGGATGCCACGAGCCCGATTCATGGCATTAACATTCCTTTTGCGGCGCTCACGGTGAGCGTGCCCACGCAGGTGATCTGGGGCATGCAAGATGTGGCGCTGCCGCCACGCTTGATCGACGGGCTGGAGGCCTACATTCCTGATTTACGCATCCACCGCGTGGAAGATGCCACCCACTGGATCATTCACGAGCAGCCAGCGCTGGTGCACCGTCTTTTGGAGCAAGCGATTCTGTAGAGCTTGCATGGCGTGCAGACAAGGCACGCTTCAAATCTGGCGCAATCCCGCCACCAGCTCGGCAATCGCATCAATATCTAGCGCGTCTTCGGCCTTGGAGAGATACAGCTCCAAATCGGGCACAGCAGCGCTACGTTCCCCAATGGTGTCACCCATTTCAGCGAGAGCCAGGCCGCGGTCGCGGTATTCGGCCCAGGCATCTGGAATCAGGGCGATCAGGCGGTTTTGCACAGCGACGAAGCGCGGCCAATCTTCTTGTGATTTGTGAATTTCTTTGAGGTTGCGCAGCATGCGCGCGAGGATGTCGCGCGGTTTGGCTGCCTGCAAATACAGGCCGAGCGGCACGTCAAAATCATCGATCAAGCCACTGCGGCGTTTGTAAGGCTCTAGGCGCTCAGACAATTCTTCCCGCGACAGGCTTTGGCCATTCAGAGGATCAATCACCACCTGCCCGCGCGGCAGCGTGACTTTGATCATGAAATGGCCAGGGAAGCTCACGCCGCGTGCATTCAGACCCACGGCTTGCGCGATTTCAAGCCAAATCACGGCCAAACTGATGGGGATGCCTTTGCGGGTGCGCAACACGGCATTGAGATACGAGTTGTCGGCATCGAAATAATTATTTGCATTGCCAGCAAAATTCATGTCGCGATAAAAGAATTGCTGGATGGCGCGCAGGCGGTGCAGGGTGGCCGCGTCTTGCGGGATACGGCGTTTGAGCCGCGCAACGAGCTGATCGACATCGCCGAGCACCTGCTGGACATCCAAATCAGGGTATTCGTCTTGAGCTATGCAGGCAGCAGCTTCAAGCAGAGGGAAGGCATCGTCTTCCGCCACGAGGGTGGTGAAGTATTCCAGCGGTGTGGGCGGATGTATATCGAGCTGCACGGAAATGATGATGACAGAAAAAAGAAGATTTGTGAATGTGCAGGGGAATCTGTGGCGGCGCTGGGCTACATGGCTAAACGCGCCACACCTTCTTCTATTTTTGCAATATCCGCCGTGGCAAAGCTAAAGCGCAGGGTGGCGTGATCGGGGTTGACGGCGAAAAATGGCGTGCCTGGAATGAAGGCCACGCCGCGCTCGATGGCAAGTTTTGCAAATTCTCGTGCATCAGCGCCGGGCGCTGTCAGGCGTGACCAAACGAACATACCGCCTTGGGGCGCAACAAATTCAATGCCGTCGCCCAACACCTTCTTCAGGTTGGCACACATCGCCTGCGCCCGCTCGGCATAGGCAGGGCGCACTTTGGCGAGCGTAGCTCCCATGCGGTCCATCTTCAAATACTCGGCAGCGGTGGCTTGCGCCAAATTGCTGGTGTGGGCATCGCTGAATTGCTTACACATGGTGGCCTTGGCCAGCAAATCAGGATGTGCAATCAGCCAGCCCACCCGCAGGCCGGGCGACATCACCTTGCTCAAGCTGCCGCAATGCGCCAGCCAATCGCGGCTGCCGGGAATGCCCGCTGACAATGCCAGCATCGAAGGTGGTGGCGGTTCTTTAAAATACAGCTCGCCATACGGATCGTCTTCAATCACCAGCACTTTATGCTCTGCTGCCAGTTCCAGCACCCGCTTGCGGCGCTCCAAGCTCAGCATCGCGCCGCTCGGGTTACCAAAGGTGGGGATCAGATAAATCAGCTTGGGCTTGTGTTCAACGATCAGCTTTTCAAGCTCATCCACTTTCACGCCTTGCGCATCAATCGGCGCACCGATCAAATCTGCGCCATAGAGGCGAAAACACTGAATAGTGGCGAGAAAGGTGGGCGCTTCCACGATCACTTTGTCTCCGGGGGAGATCATGGTTTTACCCACTAAATCCAGTGCTTGTTGGCTGCCGGTGGTGGTGATCAAGCCGTTGGGTGCCACTTTTGCGCCCTTGCCAGCCATGTAGTGCGCAATTTGCTCGCGCAAAGGCTCGTAGCCTTCCGTTGCGCCGTATTGCAACACCGCGCCGGGGTTGTCTGCCAGCGCCCGCACGCTGGCTTCGCGAATGCCTTCCACATCAAACAAATTGGCATCCGGAAAGCCGCCCGCAAAGCTGATGATGCCGGGCCGGCCCAGCAACTTGAAGATTTCACGAATAGCCGAGGTTTCGACGTTGTTCAGGCGAGAGGCGAAGGGGAGCATGGCGGCGCTTTCTGTGGAGTCAATGCAGTGATTTTAAGGGGAATTTTTAAACAAAATCTGTATATTGCCCTTATAAAGTATAGATAGTTTGCTATGAATTTAGGAGTAGATCGAGCATGTTTGTTGATCATGGAGTCAAAGTCTGTTTGCAGGCACTGCTGTCTAATGCAGCTTGATGGTCAGCAACAGCGAGCCTGCTGGTGGCTAGAGGCGTCGTGTGCAGCCATTGGCACAGGGCTTTGGCATCTTCGGCAAGCCATGCATTTGCCTTGAGTTGCCGCGCCATGATACTGGCTGCGCCAGAGTTACCTGCCTGAGCACCTAAGAGCAAAAGCCGCGCGGCTTTAGGCGGATCACGCTCCACTGTCCAACCGTTTACGTATGCCGCACCGAGCATGGTTTGAATATTCGCTCTACCAAGGCGTGCGCCTTCTTCACTTAAGCGCCCCGATCTGTACAAAATCGTGGGTGGTTCGCCTTTGCCAAGAGCAAATTCTTCCATGATTTTTAGGGTGTTTTGATACCAGTGCTTTTGTACGTCCAGGGCCTTGTCTTGTTGCTCAGCAGAAACATGTTTTCGCACCCAAAGCTGAGTGAGCTCATTCACCGTGATGAAGGGCGACACACCCACTTTGACGGCTTCGCTGTACCACGCTTGTAGCAAAAAAACATCCATCGGCTTGAGGCTGCTTTGGTTGCCTTCAAAATAGCTCAGCACCGTGTCGCCCTGAGGATGGCCAGGAAAGCCAAACGCATGCATCAGCTCGTGAAGGGCACAACGGTAAGCGTATTGCTCACTGAGCGTGACTTTTTGCTTGGTGTAGAGCCAATTTTTCCACGCGGGGAGAGCAAAGCACACGGACTGGCGCAGCTCTTCGTCGGTGTATCTGCGGATGATGAACTCGATTTGCACATCGTCTGAACCTTCCGTCACTTCCACAGCCTTCCAATCAAGCACTCTGGTGATCGTATCTAAGGCTTCGCGAGCACGTGCGGCGCTTGAACTCGAGGCAGATTTATTGATGCTGTATTTAATGGTTTTATCTTGCATGGGCCAGCGCGTTGCTGCCAAGGGGTAGCCCGATTGTTGCCAGCGGGATTCCCAAATGATGTTGAATGATTTGATCCATTCGCCGTCCTGTGCGGCAGCCAAGCTGCCGAGTGACAAGCCTAACCATAATAAAAGTACTCTTTTCATCTCAATCTTCCACGTCTGTTTGCGAATTCGGTTGCTCCAACGCATTGTGATGCCCGCTAAGACAAGATTTACCAACGCGGAATCGCCTCGTCCTTGAGCATGCCTTTTCGCTGCGCGTAGTCGGGCATGATGGATTCAACCGTGTTCCAAAAGCGGGGGCTGTGGTCCATCACGCGCAGGTGGGATAGCTCGTGGACGACGACGTAGTCGATCACGCTGCTGCGGAAATGGACGAGGCGCCAATTGAGGCGAATCGCGCCATCGCTGCCGGCGCTGCCCCAGCGGCTGCTGGCATTCGACAGCGATAGTTTCGTCCAGCGCACGCCAAGCTGCGGTGCGAAAAAATTGAGGCGCTCTTCAAAGAGGCGCTTGGCTTGGCGC
Organism: Variovorax sp.; assembly: GCA_031376105.1. Classification (GTDB taxonomy): domain Bacteria; phylum Pseudomonadota; class Gammaproteobacteria; order Burkholderiales; family Burkholderiaceae_C; genus JANMDU01. The sequence continues at coordinate 5,487 of JANMDE010000327.1, forward strand.
ATGAGCCAGGCTTGCACCGCATCGCGGATGCGCTCGGGCGATGCGTCGTGCGGCAGGCCGATGTGCAGCGTGAGCTTGGGCACGCCGGGCAGGGCTTGCGGATCCGAATGCAGTTGTGACATTCCCGGCGCTATGGGCGAGGCGCTTTGGCCTGCGCCGTGGGCTTGGCGTGGGTCAATCACGATGATCACACTCTCGCCCAAGAAAGGAATCACAGCGCCTTCCTTCCACTGCACCTGGGCCTGGGTTTGCCGCTGCTGGCGCTCTTGCGCCTCTGAGAGTTTGTTCACAATCCACGCCGATTTTTCTTGCAGCGCTTTGTCAACTTCATACAGAGGCACCCAGCGCGGCGCGCTCACCACCAGGCCGTCTGCGCCAACAACAAAGCCAATTGTCTTGCGCTTGGCGCGGCGAAATTCGTAAGCCACGATGCAGTCGCCGCCGCCTTGGCCGATGCGTTTGCCGGCCTGCGCTTGCAGCCGCGCTTCGCGGTTGGCGCGTGGGTGAGAAAAATGTGTGGGGCGCAAGACTGAGCCAAGTGGCACAGCAGGCTCGGTGGAGATACTAGGTGCTATGATTTCAGTAGCTAACTGTTCATATTTTATAAGGGGCTCGTCTCGATTTCGAAGATTTTTTGCAGGCAACACTGCCTCAGTGAACAGATCGAGGGTGAGTTGCAAGAAGCTGCGCATTTGCACAGTGTACAAGCGTTTTGTGGTGCACCGCCTGTCACGTCCCGTTACCAGATCGGGTGCAATCTGTGCTCAGGTGTGGTGGTCTTGCATCTTTCCTGCGATGCCTTGCGCGGAAACTTGCCGCGCTTTCGCACACGGCGCGGAATGCAGCAATAATCTGCACTTCATGGATACGCCGTTCCCCACTCTGTCAACTGACTTTCTGCTTACACAAGCGCCGCCCTCTGGTTCGCCTTTGCCTGACGCATCTGCCGCGCCCGTTTTGAACTCGGAACCGGTGCCCGTGATTCCTCCCACTTCAGAGGCGGTGATACAAGCCCAGCAGGATTTAAAGGCCAAAGCACCCACATCCGCTGGGCTGCGCGACACGCTGGCGCTGGCGTTGGAGCTCGCGCCTCAGGTCTTAGATAATTTGGTCGGGCGCGCGCTGCTGGGCATGGATCGCCAAGCCACCGCGCATCCTGATGCGACGCAGCGCAAGCTTCTTGATTCTGCGGCCATTGCCATGGATGGTCAGCGCCGTCGTTGGGTCAAGCAGTTTGTGGCTTTGCTGCGCATTGCGTTTGCGCATCCTCCTGCCGCTGCCGAGGCGCTTCCAAACGCTGATCTTCGGATTTGCGAGAGCGAGATGACTGAGCTGGAGCGCCTGACGCTGGCAGCGGGCAGTCAGCGCGGCAATCCACTGGGGCCGCAGAGCTATATTCGTGCGATCTTTGAGCTGATCTCGCGCAGCGAGGCCCGCCCGGAACATCGCCAAGTGTGGACGTATTTTTTGATGGGCGCATTGGGCACGCAATTGGCCTGGATGTATATGCAATTGGCTGCCAGCCTGCGCGTGCCGGGAAGCCGCGAAGTGGCGCTGGCTGGCGATGCCAAAGAGTTTGCAGACTATTCAGATTACGTCTTTGGCATGGGCGGAAAGGCCCCGCCCGAGATGCCCGCGCCTTTGATGCCAAAGCCCGAGATCACGCCAGAGATGCGCGCTCTGGCTGAAGAGGCTAGCCGCACTGCGCGGCAATTGCGTGGCGCGTTGGGCATGCCTGAACCTGATCCCGCAAGCCTGCCAGAAGACGAGATGGCGCGGATGATGCAAGACATCGAAGAATCCGAGCGGCTGATGATTGAAATGAGCAAACGCGGCCTCAAAATGCCGTCGGCGGAGGCAACGCCAGGTGCCTCGCTGACGCGGCAGGTGGAAAAATTCATTGACGAATACCGCAATGCCACCACCCCCTCGCTCGCCCGCGTGCCCACGCCTTTGCGCGATGCGCTGGAGAAATTACAGCAGCCCTTGGAGCGCTTGGCTGCCGTCGATGTTTCGATGTTTGACAAACCCGATCATTCCGTGCGGCTGCTTCTCGATGGAATCACCAAACGCAGCTTGCTCTTTGCCAACGAGGCGGCGGATGGTTTCGACAGTTTTTTTACACCGGTACAAAAAATGCTGGAAGCGCTTGGCCAAGTGGCCAAGCCATCGGCCAAAATCTATGAGCAAGCTTTCGAGCGCCTACAGCCACTGTGGCTCGCCCAAGACGAAGAGCTGAAGAAATTGGCGCAACTCAAAGAGCGCAGCTTGGCTCAGTTGGAGGTGCGCAAGCAATTGGCCAGCCGATTGGCTTTTGAGCTGGTGAGCCGCCGCGATGCCAGTGACACGCCCGTGGCGGTCAAGCAAATGCTGATGGGGCCTTGGGCGCAAGTCTTGGCGCGGGCGCAGTTGCATCCAGAGCATCCCCAAGATGAGCAGCGCTATGAATATGCGGTGGCCTTGTTGCTATGGAGCGTGTCGGTGCGCCGCGCGGGTGCACACAGAGAAAAACTCGTTCAATTGGTGCCTAATTTGATACAAGCATTGCGCGTGGGCTTGGCCAGCGTGGAGCATCCGCAAAGCAATATCGATATATTCTTGGGCGAGCTGAAAAAGCTG
>JANMDE010000390.1:0-6400 GCA_031376105.1 Variovorax sp.
CGAGCCGAGTTTGGGGCTGCTGACGGTGACGATGTCGCCGACCGCATGCGTGAAGCCTTGGCCTGCTGTGAAGCGGTCTTGCGTGGGCGCAAACATCGTGCCGCAAAAGAGCATGAGACCATCGGGATATTGGTGATTGGCATTCAAGGTCTGCGCCACTAAATTGAGGGGATCGCGGCTGATTTGGCTCATGGCGCTTGAGCCCTGCATCACAAAGCCATCTGCGCCTCGTACTGTGAGTGAAATATCGCAGTTACGCACATCGTCTTGGGTGAAGTGATCATCCAGTAGGCGAATGAAGGGCCCGATCGCACACGATGCATTGTTGTCTTTTGCTTTACCCAGCAACAGTGCGCTGCGGCCTTCAAAATCACGCAGATTCACATCATTGCCCAGCGCCACGCCTTGCACCACGCCGCGCGGCGATACGGCGAGCACCACTTCGGGCTCTGGGTTGTTCCATTGGCTCTCGGGGTGAATGCCAATCTCCGCACCAAAGCCCACCGCGCTCATCGCCTGCGACTTGGTAAACACCTCAGCATCTTTGCCAATGCCCACTTCCAAATACGGGCTCCACATGTCCAGCTCTAGGAGCACGGCTTTAACTTGCATTGCTTTTGCAGAGCCTGGCACGATGGCGCGCAAGTTATCTCCAATGGCTGCCGTTACTTTGGCGCGAACTTCCATCGCCTTTGAAGCATCGCCGCGCGCCTTCTCTTCAATCACACGCTCCAACATGCTGGCCACAAAGGTCACGCCCGCTGCTTTGATGGGCTGTAGGTCGCAAGGGGCGATGAAGTGGGGCAGGCTGTGTTGCTGCGCGGCAACGCTGTTGGCAAGCAGCGCAGTGGTGTCGCCTAGTTTGGGCAGATGAGCTTGCTCCGCTCGGATGATTCGCGCAGGCGCATCAAGCGCGAGCAAGTCTGCGCTCGTGGGCGCGAGGCGGGAGAGATCGTAAGTGTGCTCTGGCGTAACGAGGCAGACGACAGCGCCTGCACCGGGCAGCCAGATACGGCCAATCAAACAGGCGCGTGCTGCGTCTTGCGGAAGGATGTTGGTCATGGTGATGCGTTTACAGCTTTGCGATGCGCACCATGGCATCTTTGCGCAAATGCAAATCTGGCAGTAACTCTAGCCCGATGCCGGGTTTGTCGTTGAGCGAAATCTTGCCGTTTTTAAGTGTGGGCAGCTCAGTGACCAGCTCTTTGTACCAGCCGGTATAAAACGCTCTGACGCTTTCTTGGATCATCGCATTGGGTGCGTGCAGTGAGAGCTGCGTGGAAGCTGCCCACACCACCGGTCCAGTGCAATCATGCGGAGCGACGGGCAGTTGCCAAGCATCAGCCATCGCAGCAATTTTTCTCGCCTCAGTCAAACCGCCACACCAGCTCAGATCAAGCATCACCACGCCCGCGACGCCCGTTTGTAAATAATCTTTGAAGCCGTATTTGTAGGCCAGCGTCTCGCTGGCGCAAATCAGCGCATCCGTGTGCGGTGCGTATTGTTTGAGGAGATCGATCGAATCCATACGGATCGCATCTTCGTGCCAGAAGGTGTTGAAGGGTTTTAAGGCGCGCGCAATTTTTTGCGCCATGGGCAAGCGCCAGAGGCTGTGAAATTCCACCATGATGTCCATGTTGTCGCCCACGGCTTGCCTAATTTTTCTGAACGGCTCTAATGCTTTGTCTAGATCTTCAGGGCTGATGTATTGCCCATCGCTCCTTTCTGCAGCGGGATCAAAGGGCCAAATTTTCATGGCCGTGATGCCTTCGGATTGCAGTGAGAGCGCGAGTTCATCGGCATGGTTTAGGAAGCCTTCTAGGTCTTCATACGGCCCGACTTTACTGCTTCCATTTTTGTCGATGCCCCAATTCGACGTGCTTTGGTTTGCCGTGCTTCGCACATATTGGTAGCCGGCGCAGGTGTTGTAAATACGAATTGCTGGCCGTGATTCCCCACCCAGCGCCACGCGCACAGGCATGTTCGCTGCTTTGCCAAAAATATCCCACAGCGCAATATCCACAGCGCTGTTGCCCCGGGTCTCCACGCCAGAGCCACGCCAGCCGAGATAGCCGGTGATGTCTTTGTTACGCGCTTCAATCTGCAATGGGTTTTTGCCAAGCAGCTTGTGCGCTGCCCATTCGTGAAGATAGGCCTCGACTGCCGCTGCGCCCATGAAAGTCTCGCCTAAGCCCGTGATGCCTTGATCGGTGTGCAGGCGCACCCAGATGATGTTGGGAAACTCTGCGAGGCGGATGGTTTCGAGCTGAGTGATCTTCATACGCCATTGTAGGCAGGCGCATCAACATAGAGCGGACGAAAATCAATCCGCCTGAAATCCAGTTGATTTGATCACGGGTTCCCAGCGCGCTTTATCAGAAACCAAGCGACGCGCCATGTCGGCGGATGATTCTGGCGCTGCCTGCAAGCCCAGGTTGGCTAATTTGCTGGCGACATCGGGTTGGCGCAGAGCCGCCATCAGAGCCACAGAGAGCGCATCGGTACGCGCCGCAGGCATGCCTGCGGGTCCGAAAATACCAAACCAGCCCGAGGCTTCCAGATTAATGCCTTGCTCGCGGAAAGTGGGTACTTCAGGAAATTGCGCCGCACGTTGAGAGCCTGAAAGCGCCAAGATTTTCAATTTGCCTGAGCGATGATTTTCGGCAAATTCTGCGGGTGTATCAATACCCAATGGCAATTGACTGCCCAGCAACGCAGTCATCAACGGCGCGCCACCTTGGTAAGGAACGTGCTGCATTTTTACGCCAGTTACCTGCCCCAGCATTTCGCCTAAAAAATGAGGCAACGAGCCTGTAGCTGGCGAGCCATAGTTAGCCTGTGTCGGGTTGGCTTTGAGCCAGGCGATCAACTCCGACATGGTTTTTGCAGGGGTCGCAGGCCCCGCCACCAAGGCCAAGGGAAATAATGCCGCATTGCCTATGGGTGTGAAGTCTTTGGTGGTATCGTACTTCACGCTTTTGAACACGACAGGTTGCACCACCATCACCGCCAAAGGAGCGATCATGAGAAGGTTGCCATCAGGCGCCGCGTCCTTGACGGCCTGCGCAGCAATTCGCCCGCCCGCACCTGGCCGGTTTTCTACCAACACCGGTGAGCCCATCGATGCACTCATCTTCTCTGCAATCAAACGCGCGGTGGTGTCTGCCGAGCCGCCCGGTGGGAAACCCACCAAGATTTTCACGGGTACAGCTTGTGCTACAGCAGGTGTGGCCGATAGCGCGGCCGCTGCGCCTAAGCTATACAAGGCTTGGCGGCGATTGAATGTTGTGGTCATGGAAGGCTCCTGCTGGTTACACTGTTGAACATTAAAGACTGTATACAAATAAGGACACGTCATGTCACGGTTGAAACCCCTAGCGCCAGAGTCAACGCCTGAATTGAAATCACATTTTGATTTTTTCTTGGGCACGCTTGGCTTTACGCCCAACAGCGTCCTGACCATGCAGCGCAAACCCCATCTGGTGAAAGCGTTCGCGCAACTCAATGCGGCGGTGATGTCGCCGGAGGGCGAGGTGGACTTGGGGTTTCGCCGTTTGATTGGTCATGTCGCTAGCAAAGCCAGCGGTTGTTTGTATTGCCAAGCACATACCTTGCTGGGCGCCAAAAATTTCGCTATTACCGATGAGAAGCTGGCTGCTGTGTGGAGCTATACCAGCAGCCCGCTGTATAGCGCGGCAGAGAAAATTGCGCTTGACTTTGCCTTGGCAGCAGCGTCACAACCCAATGCAGTCACAGATGACATGTTTGAGCAATTGTCTGCGCATTGGAGCGAAGGACAGATCGTTGAAATTCTCGGTGTTGTGGCCATGTTTGGCTTTTTAAACCGCTGGAACGACTCCATGGCTACGCCACTTGAAGCCGTGCCATTGGCAGTTGCCCGGGCAGCCGCAGGCGAGAGGGGTTTTGTACCCGGCAAGCACCAGGCCATCAACTGAAGCGTTTTTACTGCCGACGTGCCTTTACGGCATCTGACAATATCTGCAGCGCTTGCATCGAATCGTCCCAGCCGAGGCAAGCATCGGTGATGCTCATGCCGTATTCGAGCTGAGCCATATCGTCTTGGCCCGGCGTGAATTTTTGGTTGCCGGCTTTCAAATGGCTCTCGATCATCACGCCAAAAATGCTGCGGCTACCGCCTTGCATTTGCTGCGCAATATCGCGCGCCACATCGAGCTGCTTCTCATGCTTCTTGGAGGAGTTGGCATGGCTGCAATCGACCATCAGCGTTTGCGGCAGTTTGGCCGCAGCCAAGTCTTTGCAAGCTGCAGCCACGTTGGCGGCATCGTAATTAGGCGTTTTGCCACCGCGCAAAATCACATGGCAATCTTTGTTGCCATTGGTTTGTACGATAGCCACTTGGCCATTTTTATGGACGGATAAAAAGTGGTGGCCATTGGCAGCGGCTTGAATCGCATCGGTGGCAATCTTGATGTTGCCATCGGTGCCATTTTTAAAACCAATTGGGGCAGAAAAACCGGAGGCTAATTCGCGGTGCACTTGGCTCTCGGTGGTGCGCGCGCCAATCGCGCCCCATGCGATCAAATCGCCGATGTATTGCGGTGAAATCACGTCAAGGAATTCGCTGCCAGCGGGCAGGCCAAGGCGGTTAATCTCAATGAGCAATTGGCGAGCGATGCGCAGGCCTTCGTCGATGCGGTAGCTCTCATCAAGGTAAGGATCGTTGATCAGGCCTTTCCAGCCCACAGTGGTGCGCGGTTTCTCGAAATACACGCGCATCACGATCTCCAGCGTATCGGCATATTTCGTGCGCACATCCTTCAAGCGACGCGCGTAATCGACAGCCGCTGCCGGATCGTGAATCGAGCAAGGACCGATCACAACCAGCAGGCGGTCGTCTTTCCCGTGCATGATGTTGTGAATATTTTTGCGGGTAGTTTCGATCAGCGATTCAATTGGCGTGCCGCGAATCGGGAAGAACCGGATCAAATGTTCGGGAGGAGGAAGCACGGTGATGTCCTTGATGCGGGCGTCGTCGGTTTGGCTGGTGCGGTCTTGGGGTTGGCTGCCGGGCGGATACCATGCGTCGAGAGTGGTGTTGGACATGTTGTGCTCCTGAGGAAACGGGGAACTTTAAAAAGACATAAAAAAACCGCCTGAGCTGGGAGCTCGGCGGTTTGATGAGGGTGCAGTATTACCTATGCATTTACCTCTCGTCCGCCGGGGACTGAGAACCAAAAGTAAAAGTAAAAAAAGTTTTGCATGGCTGAAATATTAACATGGAATATCTGAAATTCTGGATGATCTCGCCTATTGCTTGGTATTTGTGGCTTCGCCGTCTTTTTTTCCGCGCAATTGCCCCCACCAATTTTTGGCTTTTGCCAAGCGTGATTCATCCAAGTTGGCCAGCGCGGATTCCTCTTGCGCCTGGGTCAAAGCCTGCTCATGCATGTCAATCATCATCAGGCCTTCGCCCAAGGTGCGCCAGCCAATCAGCTCAAAATCTTCGATCACGACTTCGCTGTCACCACTGATATTGCGCTCGACCAACCACTGACCCACAAGAATTCTAAAATTATTGAGTGCCGCAAGATAAGCCGCGTATTCGTAGAGAAGGCGCCATGTCTCTGACAGACTCACCACAAGCTGACGATGCTTGCGCAGGGCTGTCAGTAAATCGACCAGCAGCGGGCCCACTGTCGCACCGCGCTGATGGCTAGACAGCGCGGTGCCAACGCGCTCTATTGCACCCGACAACTCTCCCATGCCATCGGAGAGGCGGTGTGTCTCGCCATCGTTTGACATGCTGCGCAGCGCCTCGCCAAATTCCGCAAAATCTCGAATATCGGGCAAACCCGTCTCTGGATTGAGTTGAAATTTTGAATTCGCTGACATGGCTCAGTTGTGTTTGAAAAGTTGCAGCTACTCTTGATGACTGACGACGAATGAGAGAAGATGGCAATACGCTATACGGGTATTAAACGAAGACAGCAGAACAAAAAACCGCCAAGAAGGCGGTTTTTTTAGGAGAGAGAGACAAACTAAGCAGAAAACGACGAGCCGCAGCCGCAGGTGCTGGTCGCATTCGGGTTTTTGATGACAAATTGAGCGCCTTGTAGGTCTTCTTTGTAGTCGATTTCTGCGCCGACCAAATATTGGTAGCTCATCGCATCGACCAAGAGTTGCACGCCGTTTTTATGCAACACGGTATCGTCTTCGTTGGTGATTTCATCGAAGGTAAAGCCATATTGGAAACCGGAGCAGCCCCCACCTTGCACAAAAACGCGCAGCTTCAAATCAGGGTTGCCTTCTTCGGCGATCAGATCAGCCACTTTCACGGCGGCGCTGTCGGTGAAGACGATGGGCGAGGGCATTTCGGTTTGGATGTTTTCGGCTAAAGCGCTCATGGCGACTCCTTCGG
>JANMDE010000391.1:0-4310 GCA_031376105.1 Variovorax sp.
ACTACCAAAAACACTTTGATGAATCTATTCGTAATCTCTTAAAAGTACTTCTACTATTGAATTTGTAGTGAGTGGTGGGTTGTAGGCGCACAGCTGTTGCGCTTCACCTTGTGCACTAGCGGCCTACCGTCGGGTAGTCACCCCATACATTTTTAAAACACACGCTAGAGACGCAGCAAAGAGTAAGCCATAATTTCTGAGCGCAGTTGTGAAAATAGTGTTCCAAGACAGCACTCAAAGGTCTCCACACGCTGGAGCGAATGCTATGCGCTGCATGGGCTCTCCAGCTGGAGTCATTTCCGTAGCCTGAATAGAGCAGTTCCATTTCAAGCCGACGGCTTTCAAGCTGTATAAAACCTCTGCTCTCTGGCCTTCCCGCAGTTCCAGTGCTCCCCAAACCCCACAGTGGCCTTGGATCAGTCCTGCTCCGCGGTTGTCGTAACCTTGGTGAAAGGTGAGTCTTTTGTTTGCGGGCACCGCTACCCATTCTGTAGTGGCGATATAAGTTTCGTTCAAGCATTCTCGGTTGTCATAAAACTTAACAGCCGACACCCTTTTGCCTGTTGCGCTGGTGTTCATGTCGACGAAACGAATATACGCAACTGGGCCACCAGAATGACCCTTGTACGCTGTACCGCAGCCGACTATCAGAGTGCAAACTAAAAAACCAAACAGAAAACGATATTGGGACTTCATTTGTAGCTCTCCAAGGTTTTACAAAATTTACGGGTGCAGGTTCCACCCAAACTATAACCTCGATTGGGGCATCAAAGGTTCGCCACCTCCGGCGTCTTTTTGTTGGAGAAAACCAAGCCAAACCATAGACCAAAGCGTTGAACACGACCACACCAATAACGAGCGCAATTTGGATGGGGCGGGTGAGGCCTTCGGGATAGATGGCGGCGAGCAGGTAGTGTTCGATGAAGCTGCTTTGATAGCCTTGTTGGCCTGCGGTTTGGCGCAGGGTTTGCTCTAGCGGGGTGAGGGGGCATGTCCAGCCCATGATGACGAAGGTGGCGACCCAGATGGCGCAGGACAGATGGAGCCAGAGCCATGCGCCACGCCGCCAGATAGCGATCAGGCCGCCGAAGACGGCGAATGCGATGAATAGCGCGTGGAGGACGAGGATGGCATCGGCCAACAGACGTGGGCTCATGGGTGGACGCGTTGGGGCCGCATCAGGGCGCTTCTTCTGGCGATTGCCCGTCGATATACAGCCAACGCGCTGCCTCGCCTGCATCTTCGCGCACGAAGCGGCTGATCTCGTGAAGGCGGCCTGCGCGGCCTGTGCTGTCGCGGTAACCGGCGACGAATTCCACCACGCCGACATCTCCGGTGGCTGCGCTGCTTTTGACTTCTAAGCCGAGCCATTTGGTGGGTGGGAAATCAATTTCTCCGGGGGAGCTTTCGCCATACCAGGTGGCGAGCAGGTAGCTGCTGAGGTGCAGCGCATAGGCGCTGTAGCGCGAGCGCATGAGGGCTTCGGGCGTGGGTGCGTGGCGCGGGGGAGTGGCTTGCAGGCCGACATGCCAGAGGGCGCAGCATTCGCCGTAGGTTTTGCTGGAGGGCTCTTCGCTGCGGCAAGGGCAGGCGGCGCTGTGGCTTAGATTGCTCAGGCCGTCTGGGCGCTTGGTTTTGAGGAAGCTGCGGTGGGCGGGTGCGGCTTCAGCAGCGGAATCGGGCGTGCTCATGGCTTGTCGCGCTCGGATTGCAGCTCTTTGACCATGGCTTGTACGGCGCGGGTGCGGGTGTCGATGATGCTGGCATCGATGTGATTCACGCCGTTGTTATTGACGCGGGCCCACTCTTGGGCGGCTTTGAGGCGGTCAAGCGCTGCACCGTAGTCGAGCAGGGCGACTTGGGCTTCGGCGCTCGCGCGCAGGCTGCGCAGCGTTTGGCCTTGGGCTTCATGCAAGCTGGCTAGGGCTTGCCAAGCGGGTGCGTCGTTTGGGTGATCGGCGATCCAGGTTTGCAGGGCATCGACGGCGCTGGCGCGGTCGAGGCCGGGAGTATTGATGGCGATGCCCAGGCGCGCCAGCTGCGCCCAAGCGAGCAGGGTGGGGCGCTCGTTTTTTTGGTTTGTGCTGTTGCGCAGAAAGGCCAATCCGCTCGCTGCGGCGCTACTGAGCTGAGCAGATGGGACGGCGACCACTGCATCAATCACTACTAATTCAATAGCACACTGTGCATATTCTATAAGGGCAATTGGCACAAACTGCATAGAAGAGAGCAGCTCGCGGGCGGCGCTGGCATAGCGCAGCGTGCCTGCTGCATCGCGCTGGCGGCTGCTGGCCATGGCGCCGCCATAGAGCTGGGCGAGTTGGCGAATGCGCTGCGCGGGCGGGGCGCTGGCAGGCAAGGGGTTGCGCAGCGTTTGCGCGGCCTGCGCCAGCTCGCTGCGCAAGCCATCGACGCTGCTGTCAGAGAGCTGGCGGGCGCGGGTGGCGATCAGCGCATGCTCCAGCTGCAAGCCGAATTTGGCATCGCTTGGCGCGGCGGGGGGCAGCAGTTGTAGGCGCGATTGCATGTCGCCCAAGCGCTCGGTGGTGAGCGGATGGCTGCGCAAATAGGGGAAGCTGCCGTTGTCGTTGATGCGGTTGGCGGTTTGCAGCTTGTCAAACATGCCAGTGAAGCCGCGCACATCCATGCCCGCATCTTGCAAAATCGCGTAGCCAATGCGATCGGCCTCGCGCTCCATGTCACGCGAGAAATTGAGCTGAGTTTGCGCGCTCACGGCCTGAGCGCCGCTGATCACAGCGCTGGCGGCTTGGGGGTTTTTGGTAGCGGCAATGGAGCCCAGAATCATCGCGCCCAGCAGCCAAGGCGATTGCTGGTTTTGCCGGTCAATTTGGCGGGCGATGTGGCGCTGGGCCACATGGGTAAGCTCGTGAGCCAACACGCTGGCGAGCTCATCGCGCGTAGCCACCACGCCGATCAAGCCCATATGCAAGCCGAAATAGCCGCCGGGCAGGGCAAACGCGTTGATGCTGCGGTCTTTGCCGGTCATGATTTCCCAAGCGAACTGCTCTTGCTCGGGTGCGATGTCGCCGCGTTTGCGGGCGGCTGCCAAGAGCGGCTGCCAAATACGCTGTACATAGGCGGTAATCAGGGGATCGTCGATGTAATCTGGATCACGATAAATTTCGCGGGCGATACGTTTGCCCAGTTGCTTTTCTGCGGCGATACTCATTTCTTGACCGTCACCGAGCTGCGGCAAACCATCAGCAGCTTGACTGGTTTGCATCAAAGGCAGCCAAGCAGTAGCTACTAAAATAATAGCAAGCTTTACAGGTTTTATATGGGCAAATGGCAGGAAATGCTTCAAGCTTTGGCTTTCAAGTTGCTTCAGAACGAATCGATTGGCAGGAAGGCAAGGGGCTGCGCGGTTTGCACATCGACCAACACCGTCCAAAATTCTTTGCGCGCCACCATCGGCACCCAGAGCAACTGTGCCTCAGTGCGGCCCGCGCTGCGCACGGCCGCGTCAATCAGCGGGGCTTCTTTGGCAAAGCGCTTGCGCAGCTCAGGCATGGCTTTGCCCACTTTGAGCACTTGGGCGCGGCTGGCCTCATAGGGTTGCCAATATTGCGCCTGCACCCCAAGATGAATACCGTTTAGCGCGATCATGGTGGCTTCCATCTTCTCGTTGCCAATCAGGGGGCGCAGGCCAATGGCTGTGGGACCCGTCCAAGAGAGGCTACGCATCGCCTCAGGGGCTTTGGCCAGCAGAGACCCATCCATTTCAATCGCATGGATTGGGCGGAAGCGATCGTATTCAAACACCAAATGCACAGGCCGCGCTACCGCCACCGTCCACAGGCCATAGGCCAAAGCGCTGAGTTGGAGCGCCACGATCACCAGCAGATCACGCTGCAAGCTCTTCCAAGCTTTTTTGTGGTTAAAAATGGCAAATGTGAGCAGGGGGCCGAGCACCACATCCACCGCCACGACCAAGAAAAACAGCTCTCGCCCGCCTGAAATCTCGCTGTAGGGATAGGGATACCAGACAAAAAACACCAAAGCAGCAGCCACCGCAGACACGGCCAAGCTCAGCCCCAAATGCGCTCCCGCAGCCAATGCGCGGTCTTTCCAGGGGTTTCCGGTATTGAAGGGTGTCATGATCGTATGATGAAGGAAGTTAGAGAAGGTTTCATAAAGATGAGTGACACGATATTACCCGGCGTCCCGTCCGCAACCGGTTTGACGCATTTTGACAAAAATCGCCATGAGGATTTTGTGGCTGTGGTCGGATAAGTAGACTCTCTTCGCATAGCTGTCGTGAAAGGCCGCTTTGATTAGCTGCCCGCCAC
>JANMDE010000449.1:0-3751 GCA_031376105.1 Variovorax sp.
GGGGATCAAGCGATCTTTTTCAAACCCTTGGCAAAGCGCTGCGCGTTCATCACGTAATGCTGCGCACTCATTCGCAATTTCTCTGCCGTGGCCGCATCCAACTGACGCACCACCTTCGCAGGCGAGCCCATGATCATCGAATAATCAGGAAACTCTTTGCCTTCCGTGACGAGCGAGCCAGCGCCCACGAGGCAACCTTTACCGATTTTTGCTCTGTTCAGGATCACCGTTTGAATGCCAATGAGCGAGCCATCGCCAATCGTGCAGCCATGCAGCATCACCTGATGACCAATTGTCACGTCATCGCCAATTTCAAGCGGAATGCCCTCGTCAGCATGCAACACGCTGCCGTCTTGCACATTAGAGTTTTTGCCGATCTTGATATGCGCCGTGTCGCCGCGCACCACCGCGCCAAACCACACGCTGGCGTTATCAGCCAGCTCCACCGCGCCCATCACGTCCGCCGAATCGGCGATCCAGACATCTTTGCCTAAAGTCGGCGCTGTGCCATCGAGTTCGTAAACTGCCATATTCTTAATCTTTCAAAAGCGTTAGCTCACAGTCCTTGAAATCGCTTTGGCCAAGGACTGATCTTAAGCGCCAAAGCGATGGCTTGTCATAGGAAGCCCTCAGGTTCTTCCGTCATCAGAATCTGATCACCCTCAACCACTCTCAAACGATCTAAAACCTCTTTAGGCAAGATGATTCCTAGTTCGCCATCGATTTGAATGACTTCTGGTGTTGGCATTTTTGATTTTCTGCAAGACGAAAGCGTCAATTATGGCTGCGTCTGACAGTGTTTCTTTTTTTGTTTGAAATAGGTCTTCCCAAGGTGCTTTGCTCTAAAAGCCTTGCCATCGCCATTTCAGAATGAAAATAGCATTTGGCGGCGAATGATCCGCGCGCGCAGCTACGCTTTTGATAGTGATCGAGAAACTAAACGATGTCCTCGCGAGCCCTTAGATAAGCTCACGGCAAACGGGATAAGTTCAAGCTGCGATTGATGCCGCATGCCGATAAATCGCCCCCGGCGTGGTCATCCACACTTGCCCACGTTCTCGTGCTGCGGCTACTTGCTGCAGGGCGCGGCGCAGATGACGCAGGCGATAGGGCTGGCCCACGATATAGGGATGCAGCGCGATGCCCAGCCATCGCAAACGACACGTCGTCGCTGATGTAGCTCGCACCCAAACGCGCCGTTTGCACGCGCACCTCGCATCGCCCCGCAGCTTCGAGCAAGGCCATCTGCAGCAAAATCTGGCTCACGCCTGCGCTGGTGTTGGGATTGATGATGAGCAATTGAGCAGGCATGTGGATTCGATCGGAGCGTGGTTCACAATAGAGCTTAGATTTCTATTGTCCCATCATCCCATGTCACCCCGCTCCCTGCGCCCCGCAGCCCTCAGCGCTCTGCAATGCCAGATTCCAGAGGAAAAAGTGGCTCTCGTCCTTGATTTATATGAAAAGTATGCTTCTATTTCAATAGCAGACGCAGAGCGCAACGACACCATCGCCGCACCGGCCCAGCTCCCCGGCCAGCCCGAGAAACCCACACTAATGGCGCATTTGAATGTGCCACAGCGCTCTATTCATACGCCGCTCGGCCTGGCCGGCTTGGTGCATTCGGTCTGCCATATCGAGTTCAACGCAATCAATCTGGCGCTGGATGCGGCCTGGCGTTTCACTGCGATGCCTGCGGCGTATTACGTGGATTGGCTGCGTGTGGCAGCCGAGGAAGCGCATCATTTCAGCCTGCTCAGAGCGCAGTTGCAAAGCATGGGCCATGACTATGGCGATTTTCCCGCGCACACGGGGCTGTGGGACATGGTGGAGCGCACCCAAGACGACATCGTTGCACGCATGGCGCTCGTGCCGCGCACTTTAGAGGCTCGCGGTCTGGATGCCACACCACCGATGCAGGCCAAGCTGAAGAAAGTGGGCACATCCGATGCTTTGAAGCTGATGGCCATTTTGGACATCATCTTGCGCGATGAAGTGGGCCATGTGGCCATTGGCAACCACTGGTATCGTTGGCTGTGCGCGCGCGGTGGGCTCGATCCTGTGATGCATTTTCGGCAACTGTGTCTTCAACATGCAGCGCCTCGAGTGCGCGCGCCGATCAATGAAGAAGCCCGCCGGATGGCTGGGTTTACCGACGATGAGATTACGGAGTTACTCTTAAATTCATAGCAAACTATTCATACTTTATATGGGCTATAGGCTAATTTCTCTTGTATTTTTACACCAAAAGCGCGCCACAACATGAATAACAAAAAAGGACAAGAAGGTCGCCCCGCTTGTCCTTGTCGTGTGACAACCGTGTCAGATCAGGCGGCAGCTTGAGCCGTTAGCGGTGGAGCGACCGCCGCAGCAGGCGCAGGCACTACAGCTGCTTCAGCGGAAGAGCTTACGGGCTTTGCAGCTGATTTCTTACGATTCGGCGCGATCATCATGATCATTTGCTTGCCTTCCAGCTTGGGCATGCTTTCCACGGTGATCAGCTCGCCCAAATCGGTTTTGATGCGCTCGAGTTGAGCCATGCCGATTTCTTGGTGGGTGATCTCGCGGCCACGGAAGCGCAGCGTCACTTTGACTTTGTCGCCCTCTTCCAAGAAGCGCTTGATATTACGCATCTTCACCTGATAGTCGCCTTCATCGGTGCCGGGGCGCAGCTTGATTTCTTTGACTTCAATCACCGTCTGCTTGGCCTTGGCTTCCGCTTCGCGCTTTTGCTCTTGGTATTTGAATTTACCGTAATCAATCAGGCGCACCACGGGTGGGCTGGCTGATGCAACGGTTTCGACCACATCCACATCAAAATCAGCAGCGCGGCGCATGGCATCGGGCATGCTCATCACGCCCAACTGTTCGCCCTCAGGGCCAATCACGCGCACCTCAGGTGCCATGATCTCGCGGTTTAGACGGTGTTTGCGCTCTTCACGAGAGTAGCGCGAGGGGCGCGGTGGGCGCGGTGGCCGAATAATGGGCGGCCGATACGGTGCGGTAGCGATGGTGAAATTCCTATAAAGATGAGTCTATCCCTGTGCTTGGCGCTCTGGAGCAAGGTAAGGATGGGCAGTTTCTTTGCAGAATGTTCAACCTATGTTGCTCCTAAAGGGTCTGGCAAGGGGGTTTGTTCGATTTTTAGCCGAACGTGAGTATTTTAAGGCTTATTAAGGGAATTGGAAGATGGGGGTCTGCCCTGATCGGACAAGCGGCTAGACTGTTGGCTTCTTTTTGAGGAATCCCCATGCAAGGCAATCCCCTAGTCATCGTTGCGCTCCAATCGCAGCTCAAAAACGAGCTCACCGCTATCAACCAGTATTTTCTGCACGCGGAAATGATGGAGAACTGGGGCTACTTGAAGCTAGCCAACTACACGAAGAAGGAATCGATCGACGAGATGCGGCACGCCGAGGCGGTGATGGAACGCATTCTGTACTTGGAAGGCGCGCCCGCCATGACCGAGCTGTTTGCGTTGCGGATCGGCAAGACGGTAAAAGAGCAGTTGACCAACGACTTGGCGCTGGAGCTTGAGGCGCTGCCGCGATTGAATAAGGCGATCAAGACGGCGACCGAGGTCGGCGACAACGGATCGCGCGAGTTGTTTGAAAAGATTCTGGTCGACGAAGAGCATCATGTCGACTGGCTGGAGGCGCAGTTGCATCTGATCGCCGAGGTCGGCGAGGGGAATTATTTGGCACAGCAGATTCACAAAGCGGAATAAATGCGTACGGCGTTTTTGGTACTG
>JANMDE010000486.1:0-5095 GCA_031376105.1 Variovorax sp.
GTGGCGGCGGCGAAGCCGTAGCAGCCATCATTGGTGGCAATGTCAGCATGGGCGGCTCAGGTTACAGCGAATTTGCTGAACACATCAAATCAGGCAAGATGCGCGCGATTGGCGTGACCAGCGATAAGAGGCTCAAAGGGATTGATGTGCCCACGCTCAAAGAGCAAGGGATTGACGTGGTGCTTGGTAACTGGCGCGGTGTATATGGCGGCCCTGGTATCACACCTGCGCAACAAGCAGATTTGATCAAAGCCGTGATGGCCGCCACCAAGACGAAATTCTGGCAAGACGAGCTTGAGAAAAACGGCTGGACATCTGCTGTGCTTACGGGCAAAGAGTTTGGAGAGTTCGTCGACAACGATTTTGCCAACCTGCGCGGCACAATGTACCAAGCTGGCATGCTTTGAGGCCGCATCATGAGCACCCAACGCACCGAAGCTTTTGTTGCCGCAGCCTGCCTTGTCTTAGGGGCGTTGCTGGCCTGGGGCGCTACCAGCATTTCTTCTGAAGCGGGTTATTCTGGTGTGGGGCCGAACTTTCTGCCGTGGGTGGTGGCACTCACACTACTCGTTTGTGGTGTGTTGCTTTTGGTGCAGTCTCTCAAAGGCGGTTTTCTTGGGCGAGAAGCGCCTGAGGGCGCTGCGAGCGGCGATTGGCTCTCCTTTGTGTGGATTAGCGCTGCTTTGTTACTCAACGCACTGCTCATCACGCGCATCGGCTTCATTGCCAGCTGTACTTTGGCTTTTGTCATCGCCGTGCGCGGTTTTCATATCTCGCAAGGGCGTCCTCGTGCGAGCGTGGCCGCTTGGGCGAAGGATGCTCTGGTCGGTGCTGCCATCAGCGCTCCTGTGTTTTGGTTGTTCACCAAAGTGCTGGGCGTGAACCTGCCCGGTTTGACCTCCACTGGCTGGTTCTAAGCGTAGTATGAGCTAGTCACTCTTGCACATCAGACCCTTAAAAAGACAAATAACATGGATATCTTCAGTGCCTTAATGGCTGGCTTTGCCACTGCCATCTCGCCCATCAATCTGATGTGGGCGTTTCTCGGTTGCCTGATTGGCACGGCTGTCGGCGTGTTGCCAGGCCTTGGGCCTGCAGTGGTGGTGGCTATGCTGCTGCCGATCACATCGCAGGTGGATGTAACCGCGTCGATGATTTTTTTCGCAGGTATTTATTACGGTGCGATGTATGGCGGCTCGACCACCTCGATTTTGATGAACACGCCCGGTGAAGCGGGCTCGCTGATCACGGCGATGGAGGGCAACAAGATGGCCAAGAGCGGGCGCGCAGGTGCAGCGCTTGCGACGTCGGCGATTGGCTCTTTTGTGGCGGGCACGATTGCTACAGTTGTCGTCACCGTGGCAGCGCCTTTCATCGCAGAGCACGCTGTGAAGCTCGGGCCGCCCGAGTATTTCTTGCTGATGGTGCTATCGTTCTGCGCGGTGAGCGCGGTGCTGGGCGGCAGCGTGTTGCGTGGTGTGGTGGCACTTTTTATTGGTTTGGCGATGGGCTTGGTAGGCTTGGATCAAATCTCAGGCCAGCCGCGCTACACGGGCGGTGTGCCAGAGATGCTCGATGGCATTGAAATCGTACTCGTGGCGGTGGGCTTGTTTGCAATTGGCGAGGCGCTGTATTTGGCGCTATACCAAGGCAAAGAAGTTGAATATCAAAACCCGATGAGCAAGGTGCACATGACGGCTGAGGAATGGAAGCGTTCTTGGCCGGCTTGGCTGCGCGGCACGGCGATTGGCATTCCGTTTGGCACGATCCCTGCTGGAGGTAGCGAGATTCCAACTTTTCTCTCTTATGCTGCCGAGAAAAAATTCGCCAAGAATCCTGAGGAATTTGGCAAAGGCGCGATTGAAGGAGTGGCTGGGCCTGAAGCTGCTAACAATGCGGCAATCACTGCCACACTGATTCCGCTGCTGACCTTGGGCATTCCCACCTCCAACACCACAGCCGTACTGATGGGCGCTTTCCAAAGCTATGGTATTCAGCCCGGTCCGCAGCTTTTCACCAGCTCGGCCACGCTGGTGTGGGCGCTGATTGCCTCGATGTATATCGGCAACGTGATGCTGCTGATTTTGAATTTGCCGCTCGTTGGCCTCTGGGTGAAGCTGCTCAAAATCCCCAAGGCGCATTTGTATGCCGGCATTCTGATTTTTGCTACGGTGGGCGTGTATGGCATGCGGCAAAGTGCGTTTGATCTGGTGCTGCTCTGGGGCATCGGCTTGCTTGGCCTGCTCATGCGCCGCTTCGATTTCCCCACCGCGCCCGTGGTGATCGGTCTGATTCTTGGGCCTTTGGCAGAGGCGCAGATGCGAAATGCACTGTCCATAGGTGAAGGTAAATGGACGGTGTTTGTCGAGCGGCCAGGATCGCTATTTTTACTGGTCGTGATTGTGGCCGTGTTGGTGTTGCCGCGCTTGCTGAAGAAGCGCGGCTCGAAGACCTAAACTCCAAGAACGCGAAAGACGCGAAAGTTACGCGAAACAAAATACCAAAAAAGAAAAGAAGAAAATTGGTTTAAGCTGCCAGAAAATCCTCATTCTCTTTTTTGCGTCTTTCGCGTAACTTTTGCGTTTTTCTCGTTTAAAAGAACTTTTGCTTTATCTGCCCAGCCAACAGCCTGGCCACGTGAATCGCCTCGCGCCCTGTGCCATCGTGAATTTGATGGCGGCAACTGGTACCGTCGGCCACCACGATTGCATTAGGCATTTTGCGCACCGCAGGTAGCAAGCTCAGTTCGGCCATTTGCATGCTCACGTCGTAGTGGCTGGCTTCATAACCAAAGCTGCCCGCCATACCGCAGCAACTGCTCTCAATCAGCTCGGGCTGGGCATCCGGAATCAGCTTGATCACCTCCATGATCGGGCTGACGGCATCAAAGGCTTTTTGATGGCAATGGCCATGCAACAGTATCGACTGCTTGATGGGCAGCAGCTGCGCTTTGAGCGCATCCAGCTGGCCTGCTTTGGCTTCTCGCGCCAAAAACTCTTCCAGCAAAAAAGCATGCTGGCTCACGAGCTGGGCATCTTCACCCAAACCCATCACCAGCGCCTCATCGCGCAGCGTGAGCAAGCAACTGGGTTCTAAGCCCACAATGGCAATGCCTTTTTGCGCGTAGGGCAGCAGCTCGGTAATCAGCTCACGCAGTTTCTCGCGTGCTTCATCCACCATGCCGCTGGCTAAATAGGTGCGGCCACAGCACAGTGGTTTGCCATTGCTTGCTCCGTTTTTAGTAGCTACACCCGCAGTGTATCCGCTGGCTTGCAGTACTTTCAATGCTGAAATCGCATTTTCAGATTCAAAAAAACCATTAAAGGTGTCTACAAACAGTACCACGGGCTTTGCGGCTTGGAGCACCGCTTCACGCGTGGCTATTTTCGATTGCGAATTCCAAAACGTGGTGCTGCGCCACTTGGGCAAACTGCGTTTGGCAGACAGGCCGAGCCACTTTTCGCTGAGCAAAGCCATGCCGGGTATCTTGTCGCGCAGGTTGAGCAGCGGCGCGAAACGAGATCCCCATGAGGCATATTCCGGCAGCTTGGCAATCAGCTTGTCTTTCAAGCTGTAGCCATGCTTGGCTTTGTAGTGATGAAGAAACTCCACCTTCATCTTGGCCATGTCCACACCCGTGGGGCAATCACGTTTGCAGCCTTTGCAGCCCACACACAAATCCATCGCTTCATGCATCGCCTCGCTGGCCAAGCCATTGCCATCCAATTGACCGCTGAGCGCCAAGCGCAGCGTGTTGGCACGGCCTCGGGTGACGTGCTGCTCGTCGCGCGTCACGCGGTAGCTGGGGCACATGGTGCCTGCATCAAACTTGCGGCAGTGGCCATTGTTGTTGCACATCTCGGCGGCTTTGGCAAAGCCTTCTGCCGGGTCGCCGCCCGTGCCGGGCGCGGTGGTTTGCTCGGTCACAGGATCGTTTTGCACATTCCAGGCTGACCAATCCAGCGCAGGTTTGAGCGGGATCACGCGATACGGCTTTTCGCCTTGCGAGCCCGATGAATAGCGCATCAAACGCGAATCGTCCATCTTCGGGATCGGATGCGCTGGCGTGCTCACCATTCGGCCTGGGCAGAGTAAGTTGATCGGATCCAGATGCTGTTTGATGCTGGAGAATGCTTGCGTGACTGCCGGGCCAAACTGCCATTCAATCCATTCGCCACGACACAAGCCATCCCCATGCTCGCCGCTGTAAGCGCCTTTGAACTTACGCACGAGCGCGCTGGCCTCATTGGCAATCTCGCGCATTTTTTCTGCGCCACCGCCTGCGCCACTGCGCCGCATATCCAGAATAGGGCGCACATGCAGCGTGCCTACACTTGCATGCGCATACCAAGTGCCCCGTGAGCCGTGTTTACGAAAAACTTCCGTTAATGCATCGGTGTACTCGGCCAAATGCTCAAGCGGCACAGCGCAATCCTCAATGAAGCTCACTGGCTTGCCATCGCCCTTCAAGCTCATCATGATGTTGAGCCCCGCCTTGCGCACTTCCCAGAGGTTTTTCTGCGGTGCATCCTCCGTCATTTCCACCACCGAGCCGGGCAAACCCAGATCGCCCATCAATTCGACGAGTTGCTTGATCTTCGGGAGCAAGCCTGTCTTGTTGTCGCCAGAAAATTCCACCAGCAAAATCGCATCAGGCTGGCCGATGATGGCCGTGCGGATGGTGGGTGCGAAGGCGGGGTTTTGCAGGCTCAGCTCGATCATGGTGCGATCGACCAGTTCCACCGCGCTCAAGCTCCCATCACTTCCTAGCTTGACGATATGCTGCGCAGAATCCATCGCTTGATGAAAACTCTGGAAATTCACCACGCCCAGAACTTTGGTTTTGGGCAGAGGGCTCAGGCGCAGTTTGAGCGATTGCGTGATGCCTAAAGTGCCCTCGCTACCCACAAACAAATGCGCCAGATTCACGCTGCCGTCTGGCGTGTAAGGCCTCTCATTTTGATTGTGAAAAATATCCAGGTTGTAGCCCGCCACCCGGCGCAACACTTTCGGCCAATGCGCTGCCAGCTCATGCTGAAGATCATCGGCCAATTGCTTCACATGGTCACCCATCACCCGCGCCAAGCCGTTGCTG
>JANMDE010000499.1:0-2449 GCA_031376105.1 Variovorax sp.
ACCACACACGCCCAGCAATCGCAGTAACCAGAAAGAGCGAAAGTGCACAAATAATCAGTAGAGTCGCAAGGTAAATAAAGTCTTGCGGATACAAAATTAAGTCAAAAATATAAAACCGCCGCGCTTCAAGATCAAACAAAATGGCTTGCCGCTCGCCCCAAGCCAACCACGGCGAAAGATAAAAGATCAACTGCGTGATCCAAACTGCTGCCCAGCGAAGCTGGGCATAGCGCCCTTGAACGCTTCTGGCGTAAATTTTATCTTCCGATTTGAACAGGCTGATATGTCCGTCACGACCCAGCGGCTCTGCGCTAGTCAAAATCGGAATCACCTTCTGGTTGTGCGGGGCGCTAGCTTGCGTCATCGCTCATGACCTTTTGCCTTCTAAAGAAATCATTTGGCGAGGTCTTTATTTGAAAGACCCCAAACGTAGGCAGACAGAAGTTTAATTTGCTCTTCGCTAAGGCGATCCTTCTGCGCTGGCATCATGTTGACTTTGCCTCTATTGATCATTTCTACAATAAACTCCTTACCGAAGCCATGCAGCCACACGTCGTCAGTCAAATTCGGTGCGCCCAATGCGGTGTTGCCCTTGCCGTTGACCCCATGGCAGGCGGCACAAACGCTGAATTTTGATTTACCCAAGCCCGCGCGCAAAGTGTCGTGGGGGCTGCCGGACAAGCTCAGCACATAGTTAGCCAAATCCCGAACATCATCAGAGTTTCCAACGGCGGTGCCGAGCGCTGGCATGTTGGCATTTCTACCATTGGTGATTGTTTCAATGATATTCTCAGGATTGCCGCCATGTAGCCAATCTTTGTCTGTTAGATTGGGAAAGCCCTTGGAGCCCCGCGCATCTGATCCGTGGCATTGAGCGCAGTTATTGAGGTAAAGGCGTTGTGCCATCGCCATGGCCTGCGTGCTTTGTGTCAGCTGCTCGGTGTTCAAGCCTGCAAACTGCGCATAGACCACCTTTATGCTGTTTTGACTGGCTTCCAACTCTTGCTTGTAGCGCCCTTCTGATGACCACGCGCTTGAGCCTGCGTAGGAGCCTAGGCCAGGGTAGAGGTAAAGGTAACCCACGGAAAAGATCACGGTCAAGACATAAAGACCGACCCACCAAAGCGGTAAAGGATTGTTGGATTCTTTTAAATCACCGTCCCATACATGGCCTGTGGTGTTGTCTGGAGCAGATTTAACCTTCTTGCCCATCACAAGAAACAAGCCCAGAAGACATGCGGCGATACTGACCAAAGTCGCGATTAAAACAAACCACGACCAATTGCTTGAGAAAAAATCACTCATGACGCTTACTCCTCCAGCAACGGCAGTTGCGCTGCTTGTTCAAATTTTTGAACGTTGCGTTTTGACCAAGCCCAAGCCACAATACCTAAAAATACCGTCATGCTAAGCACCGTGACGGCGCTTCGTAGAGTGTTGATATCCATCTTAATCTCCAGTTCATTTCAGCGCTAAGCCAAGACCTTGCAGGTAGGCAATCAGAGCTTCCATCTCTGTCTTTCCTTTGATCTGCTCGGGAGCTTTTGCAATTTCCTCATCGGTGTAAGGTACGCCCACGATGCGCAAGGCCCTCATCTTTTGCTCAATATCATCGATGGGCACCTGTGTCGTGTTCAGCCACGGATAAGCAGGCATATTCGATTCAGGCACTAAATCGCGCGGATTGGTCAGATGAATACGATGCCACTCATCGCTGTATTTACCACCTACACGGTGCAGGTCGGGGCCGGTGCGCTTACTGCCCCACTGGAATGGGTGATCGTAGACAAACTCTCCCGCAACAGAATAGTGGCCATAACGTAGCGTTTCAGCGCGGAAAGGTCGAATCATCTGCGAATGACAGTTGTAGCAACCCTCACGCAGATAAATATCTCGACCCACCAACTGCATTGCCTCATAGGGTTTGACCCCTGCAATGGGTTGTGTGAGAGATTTCTGGAAGAACAGGGGCAAAATCTCCACCAATCCACCGATGGCGACAACTAAGATGATGAGTACCACCATCAAAAAGTTATTCGTCTCGATCTTCTCGTGGGAAAACCCTTTTGGCGTGTCGTCGGAGCGTTCTGACATATGCATTACCTTTGTGCGTGATAAGTGTTGGGCTGCTTTAAGCTGCGACTGGTCTTGGAATTTGAACGACGACTGAACGTCCACCTACTGCAGTCATCCAAACGTTCCAAGTCATGATCAACATGCCCGACAAGTACAGGACACCGCCAACGAAACGGACAACGTAATAGGGGTATGTCGCTTTGACTGACTCAACGAAGGTGTATGCCAGCGTGCCATCGGCATTGACTTGCCTCCACATCAAACCTTGCATGACGCCGGCGATCCACATCGCTGCGATATAAAAAACAACACCAATGGTTGCAATCCAAAAATGCATCTCAATGGCCCTGATACTGTGCATTTGCGAACGACC
>JANMDE010000460.1:0-7094 GCA_031376105.1 Variovorax sp.
AGCCGGGCACACACACTGAGCGGCCGCCCACAACGCCTTCATAAAAAGACAAAGGTTTACAGACTTACATGAAAAGCTTTACAACTAAGCCATTGGTCCAGTTTCGCGACCAAAGAATCCTTCAGTTTTCTTGCCATCGTGATGCAGCAAGAATGCGCCGCCTGCAATGCCGCTGGATTGCGGCTCCACCAACCCAAGCACCAGCTGCACGGCAATGGCAGCATCCACCGCGCTGCCGCCGGCCTTGAGCACCTGGTAGCCTGCGTCAGTGGCAAGCGGGTTGGCAGCAGCCACGGCGAATTTAGACGTGGCCCAGCCGGGCTTTTCCGTGATGCCCGAAGCGGCTTCGGGCTGCTGGAAAGGCTGATAGGCAAAATTAGTGGGCGCTGAGGCGCAGGCGGCGAGCAGGGCAGCGCTGGCCAGTGTACTGAGGGTTAAGCTGCGGCGAAGGATGGTCATGGGATGCTCCTAAGAATTGTTCTTCAAACGCCAGTCTAAACAAAAAAGCCCGCGCAGACGAATCTGGCGGGCTTCTGGGACAGGGGCTAACCCTAGCGGTGGACCAATCAGCGTGCAGCGGGCACCAAGGCGGGGTGAACGTTGTTCGGGGATTCGTCCATATAACCTTTGCCGTCTTTGAGCCCCTTTTTGCCCATGATCTGCCAGTTGGTGCGCTGGTCAATCAGGCGGGCGAGCACTTCGAGCTCTTCGTCGGTGTGGTTGATCGCGCCAGCAGGCGTGAGGGTGCGGCCATTCACTGGCGTGGCTTCGCCCCAAAAGGCTTGGTGATAATCAGCGCGGGAGAGGGCGCGGTCGGGGCCAGCAGCCATTTCCACTGTGCCATAGCAATTACAAAAATAGCTGCGGAAGTTTTGCGCAGGCCGTACCTCGGTATACACGCCTGTGCCGCGAATGCCAGCAGTCAGCGTGGGTGTGATGATCTGGCGGTTGCTGCCTTTACCCCACACGCTGGCTACAGCACCTGTGAGCAAACGCAGCACGCTCACCGCATTGAGCGTGGCGCCGCGCTCCACCGTGAGGCGGGAATTTTGGCGCACTTGGAAAGAGGCATTACCCACCACGAAGATCAAATTTGAGCCCGGGCCAGTTTCGACCCGATCCCCCGTTTGAATACTAGTTTGGGGGGTGAGGCGGCTGCCGTTTACCAGGGCATCGCCAATCATCTCCACAATATTGCTGCGCTGCTGCGCCTGCGCAGCGCCAAAGCCGCCCATGGCCGTCCAAGCGGCAGCTGCGCTTAAAAAGCTACGACGTTCGTACCAAAGAATTTCTGCTTCTGTGCGACCCTGCAAGATGTGATGTTCCATGGTGATTCCTAGATTGATGCTGAGGTATTTACGGCTTTATGCAGCGGGTGGATGCACTTCAGAGGGAGATTCTTCGGTGTGAACGAAACTGTCGCGAAAGGTGAAATAGACCGACGTAAAAAACATGGCAGCCACCATCAACACCATGGGCACCATCATCGCGGCGGCCACGGCGGGCGAACCCAGCAAGACAGAGATGCTCGTGATCACCACGCCGCCCAAAGTAAAAACGGCAAACCATCCCAAGCCATAAGCGGTGTAGGCCCAAAAATTCTTCATGCAAGCAACCAAGCTGAAAAACACTGCCTTGCTAGGCGACACGCCATGCCAATGCACCAGCGCTGGCGCATGCCAAAACATCAGCGAGAGCGGCAGATACAAGGCCATACCGATCAAAGCAGCCGTTTGAAACTGGCCGTCTTCCATCAACTCACGGCTTAATTTGCCGCCCATGATGTAAAGCTTGGCAAATTGCCCGCCATCAAACAGCATGGTGAAGGCCATCACGAGTAAAAACCCGATCGCATACATGCCGCCCAATACGAGCATGGCGCGCATTCGCTGCTTGCCCGCTCGAAACGCGGTGGCCAACACCGAGGGCATGGGAAATTTCCCGCGAAGTGCCTCTAGCGTGGCCACCATCAGGCCGAGCGTGGCTGCCGGCACGATGGCCAAAGCCAATGCGCCCCCAATGAAGGGCACGATCGAGGCGACGGAGACGATGCCCATGAACATGAAAAACAGGCCTCCCAAAGCCAAAGGCTGCTTGAAAAAAGTTTTGACACCGAGTTTGACCCAGGTAAAGCCAGTGCTGGCGGGGAGGATTTGAAGTTTCATGGAAGTTCTGATTCTGAGGCCTAGCGCGGCCATCGGTTCAATCTGGGCTTGTGAACTTGTTCACGCGATCAGGCTTTGGCTGCTGAATTTCACACGAGCGAGCAAAACGCGCTCAAAATGAGTTGGATCATGCGCTTGCAGCAGATTGGCTTCGCGCGGCAAATGGAAATCCCATAAACGCGATGTCCAAAAGCGCAATGCCCCTGCGCGGAGCATGGCTGGGAGCAGTTGGCGCTCGGCCGCTTCGAAGGGGCGCTCGGATTGATAGGCTTGCAAAAAGGCGCTTTGGCGCGCGTCATCTGCCATGCCAGTTTGCAGGTCAATACACCAATCGTTCAAGCAAACGGCCACGTCAAAGAGAAAGCTATCGACACCTGCAAAGTAAAAGTCAAAAAAACCGGTGAGCTCAGCGCCCTCAAACATCACGTTGTCCCGAAACAAATCGGCATGCACCGGACCGCGCGGTAGGGCGGTATATGCGCTACTGTTGGCGATGTGATTTTGGTAGGCTAGCTCGCTTTTGATGAGCTCGGTTTGGGTTTCATTCAGGAAAGGCAACACCACGGGAATGGTCTCATTCCACCAAGGTAGGCTGCGCAGATTGGGCTGGCTGCGAGCAAAATCGCGACCTGCCAGATGCATGCGAGCCAGCATCGCGCCCACGGTGGCGCAATGCGCAGCGGTGGGCGAGAGCTCGCTGCCCCCGCGCAGGCAATTGACCACGCAGGCCGGTTTGCCGAGCACAGTGAGCAAGATATCGCCTGATTGATCGGATTGCGGGTCAGGCACAGGAATGCCGCGCTGCGCCAGATGCTTCATCAAATACAGATAAAACGGCAGTTGCTCGTGCGTTAAGCGCTCAAATAGCGTGAGCACAAAGCGGCCGCTGCTTGCATCCACAAAATAATTGGTGTTTTCAATGCCACCTTGGCAACCTTTGAGATCAGACACTTCGCCTAAACCCAACTGGGCAAACAGGTCTTGGGCTTCTTGGAGAGTAACTTCGGTATAAACAGCCATGTTGGAATCACTTGAACAGCTGAGATTGTAGAGGCTAGGGCAGGGGGCCAGAGGGTGGACAATAGGCGAATGACCGACGCTTCTTCTCCATCTCATTCGCCCTCACTCTTACCCTCAAGCCAGCCATCGAATCGGCTGCTGCTGGTGGACGGCTCCAGCTACCTGTATCGCGCTTTTCATGCGATGCCTGATTTGCGCGCTGTGCCCGGCGATCCAAGCAGTGCGGCCACGGGCGCGATTCGCGGCATGATCAACATGATGGCGGCGCTGCGCACGCAATTTCCATCAACCTACGCGGTGTGTATTTTTGATGCCAGTGGCCCCACGTTCCGCGATGCGCTTTATCCCGAATACAAAGCCAATCGCTCACCCATGCCCGATGATCTGCGCAGCCAGATCGCGCCGATTCATGAGGTCATGCGGCTGCAAGGCTGGCCAGTGGTGGCTGTGCCGGGGGTGGAGGCGGATGATGTGATTGGCACCATGGCTCGGTTGGGCGCAGAACGTGGCATGGAGGTCATCATCTCCAGCGGGGACAAAGATTTATCGCAACTGGTGAACGAGCACATCACCATCATCGACACGATGAATGGCAAGAAGCGCGATATCGCGGGCGTGACCACCGAATTCGGCGTGCCACCCAGCTTGATGCTTGATTATCAAAATCTCGTCGGCGACACGGTCGACAATGTGCCTGGCGTAGAAAAAGTGGGCCCAAAGACGGCGGCGAAATGGCTTACGGAATACGGCTCGCTAGAGAATTTGATGGCGCGCGCCGATGAGATCAAGGGCGTGGCGGGCGAGAATTTGCGCAAGGCGCGAGAGTGGTTGCCCAAGGGCCGTGAGCTGCTTAAGATCAAAACAGATTGCGATTTGGCCGGGCATGTGGAAGGCCTGCCTGCTATGGATTCAGTAGCACTAGGAGCAGAAAATATCACGGCCCTTGGGGAGTTTTACTTAAAATATGGGTTCAAAGGGCTGGCTGCGGGCTTGGGCAAGAAATCTGCGGCAGCCGCACCCGCTCTTGCAATGGACGATCTGTTTGCAGATGTTGCACCTGCGGTTTCCAAGGTCAGCGATAAGAAATACGACACCATCCTCACTTGGGAAGCCTTTGACGCTTGGTTTGAAAAAATCAAAGCGGCTGAGCTGACGGCACTTGATACCGAAACTACCTCCCTTCACGAGATGCAAGCGCAGATTGTGGGCATCAGCTTTAGCATCACGCCCGGCGAGGCGGCCTATATTCCGCTGACGCACAGCGGGCCCGATGCGCCGGATCAATTGCCACTCAACGAAGTGCTCGCCAAACTCAAGCCATGGCTGGAAGATGCGAGCCACAACAAGCTCGGTCAGCACGTGAAATACGACCGCCATGTGTTTGCTAACCACGGCATTGAAGTGCAGGGCTATGTGCACGACACGATGCTGCAAAGTTATGTGCTCGAAGTGCACAAGCCGCACAACCTCACGAGCCTCGCCGAGAGGCATGTCGGTCGCAAGGGCATCAGCTATGAAGACCTATGCGGCAAAGGCGCACACCAGATTTCTTTTGCACAAGTGGATGTGGCCAAGGCCTCTGAATATTCCTGCGAAGACTCTGATCAAACACTGGATGTGCATATGGCGCTCTGGCCGAAGCTACAGGCCAATGACAAACTACGAGGTATTTACGAGCTAGAAATTGAAAGCTCAGAAAGCCTGTATCGCATTGAGCGCAACGGCGTGATGATCGATGCGCAGCTCCTTGCCACGCAAAGCCACGAGCTGGGGCAGCGCATCATGCAGCTTGAAACCGAGGCGCATGAGCTGGCTGGGCAACCTTTTAACCTCGCCAGCCCGAAGCAAATCGGCGAGATTTTCTTCACCAAGCTGGGCTTGCCGGTTGTGAAGAAAACGGCCACTGGCGCACCTTCCACAGACGAAGAAGTGCTAGAAAAACTCGCAGAAGACTACCCGCTGCCCGCCAAAATCTTAGAGCACCGAGGCATCTCTAAGCTCAAAGGCACATACACCGACAAGCTTGGGACATTGGCGCATCCGCGCACAGGCCGCGTGCACACGCATTACGCGCAGGCAGTGGCCGTGACAGGGCGTTTGTCGAGTAACGATCCGAATTTGCAAAACATTCCGATCCGCACTGCTGAAGGCCGCCGCGTGCGCGAGGCTTTTGTTGCGCCACCGGGCTCTTTGATTGCCAGCGCGGATTACTCTCAAATCGAACTGCGCATCATGGCGCATATCAGCGGCGATGAGGCGCTGATCAAAGCGTTTACCGATGGCATTGACGTGCACCGTGCAACTGCCGCAGAAGTGTTTGGTTTATCCGCCAATGATGTGAGCAGCGAACAGCGCCGGTACGCCAAGGTGATCAACTTCGGATTGATTTACGGCATGAGCGCGTTTGGTTTAGCCAAAGCGCTCAGCATCGATAACACGGCAGCGAAAAATTACATCGAACGCTACTTTGCTCGCTTCGCCGGCGTGAAGCAATACATGGACGAGACGCGCCTCTCTGCCAAAGCCAAAGGTTATGTCGAAACCGTGCTTGGCCGCCGCCTGTATTTGCCAGAAATCAGCAGCCCCAACGGACCGCGCCGCGCAGGCGCAGAGCGCGCCGCGATCAACGCACCGATGCAAGGCACAGCCGCTGATCTCATCAAGCTCAGCATGAACGCCGTACAGCGCGAGCTGGATGCCAAAGCCTTAAAAACTAAAATGATCATGCAGGTGCACGATGAATTGGTGTTTGAAGTCCCTTCAGATGAGCTCGATTGGCTGAAAGTGGAGATCCCCCGCATCATGGCCAGCGTGGCGCAGCTCAAAGTGCCGCTCTTGGCGGAAGTGGGCGTGGGCAAGAATTGGGATGAGGCGCATTAAGCCATGCTTCTATTTGCTATTAAAATAGTAGCAAGCTATTGATATCTTATAAGGGTGAAGTGCCGATTTAATATGTACCGTTAAGTTCAAGGTACATCAAACGCCAAGCTCTGATGAGACTGCTTTTGCGCAAGCATCATGGCCATGGCTTTTTCCCAATCACCTATTCTGGCGGGCGCATCAAACAGCGGCACACTGGCGGGCTGATGCCTGACTTGCTGAAGATGCTGTTGCCAGCGTTTCGCCAGCGCGTCTTGACGACTCCATTCAAGAATTAAGTCAAACAAAGCTTCAGGCGAAGCTGCCACAGAATCTGGCAGATGAGCAGCTTGCAGAATGCTGCCACCCAAGCGCGATGCCAGATTGTTGCCCAAGGCGGCAGCCGATGGAACCCCTAAGCGAAGCGCGTCGCACAGGTTGTAGCTTGAGCTGAATCGCAGTGGGTCTAGAAAAAAATCTGCGCACTGGAGTTGCGCTAAATGCATGGCGCGCTGATCTAATCCCGCTTCAAATGAAACATGCGATGTGTGGGGTGGTTTGCAGAAGAACAGGCGCGAAGCAGGCACGCTTTGCGTGGCGGCTTCGCGCAGCAGATTTTGTTGGATGCCGGGTGTGTGTGCAGGCAACCATAAAACCGCATCAGGCAAGGTCTTCAAAAGCTTCATCCAGAGCTTGAAGGTTTCAGGATCCAGGGTGGCGCTGGCGCAAAATGCAGCGAACACTTGCGCAGATTCTGGCAATCCGAGTTGTTTGCGATCAATCCCGGGCATAGGCCGATCGTCATTCAAGGCCAGCCAACTGGTATTGGGGAGCCGTACTGTGGGCCCAAAGTATTGGCGATCCATTTCCTCAGGATGCGTCACAACATCCCCAATCACGTAGTGATACACACCTGAATTCCAGCGCTGCCAGGATTGCTGGCGTATCTGCACTGGGGCGATATTGCCATAGGGCAATTCCGCGCGACACCACGGGGTGTAGAAGGCTGCATCGATATAAATATCTGGGGCATCTAGGCGCATTCGCTTG
>JANMDE010000512.1:0-2813 GCA_031376105.1 Variovorax sp.
CAGCCGCAGTGTGCGCTTGGCTTATCAGCCGCTCACGCGCCGTTGGCGTTTGAGCGCCAATCAGGGCGCAGCGGATGCGGCAGGCGGCGTCAATTTGAGCCAGAATTTTGATCAGTTGAGCGACGCGTTGGCGGTGGTTCGGCGCATTTCGCGCTGGAAAATCGCCGATATCGGCGAGCTTGATCTAGACAGCCGCCACAGCGTTGAATTTCGTTTTCGGCTCGATACAACGCAATTGCCTCGCCCGCTGCAAATTGGCATCACCGGAAATGCAGACTGGAATATCTCTGCGCAGCGCAGCGTGCGGCCTGAACCCCGTTGATCAGCGCAATGGTGCAACGTCCCAGCTCCGAGTTTGAGCCTTCAGTGGTCACACTCAGCATGGCAGATTCCGCGCTAGACCCCCAGCGCGGCGACCCAAAGCGCCGCCAAGCCCTGAGAAGCAGAAACCTTCGCTGGATTCTGTCGTTGGGCGCGTTCAGTATGCTGGCGGTGGCGTCGGTATTGATGTTTTTATTGGCCTTGGCCACCAACAACCAAACCCGTTTTGAGCAGTATTACGAGCTTTTGCTTTACCTCAATCTGGGTGTGGCCGCTGTGTTTTTGTTGGTGATCAGCTGGGTGGCGTGGCGGCTCATTTCACGCCTGCGACGCGGCAAGTTTGGCAGCCGTTTGCTGGTGAAATTGGCGGCAATTTTTGCTTTGGTGGGTTTTTTGCCGGGTGTTTTGATCTACACCGTTTCCTACCAATTTGTGTCGCGCTCGATCGAGAGCTGGTTTAACGTCAAGGTCGAGGGGGCGCTGGATGCGGGTTTGAGTCTGGGTCGCAACACCATGGATTCACTCAGCAATGATCTGGCCTCCAAAGCCCGTTCTGCTGCGCAGCAAATGGGAGAGGCGGGCGCAAGTGGGCCGCTGGCGCTGGAGCGGCTGCGTGAACAGTTAGGCGCGAGTGACGTGATCTTATGGGGCAGCAATGGGCAGGTGCTAGGCAGTGCAGGTCCTTCGCGCTTTGTGCTCTCGCCAGAGCGGCCTACCGCTTCTCAGTTGCGTCAATTGCGCACGACCCGCGTGATCAGCCAGATTGAGGGCCTTGATGAAGCCGCTGACAAATCCGCCGATGCTGCTGGGCCGCGCATCAAAGCGCTGGCTGTGGTGAGCGCGGGGGTGGGCAATCTGAGCCAGCTCGGCTTTGGCGGGATGGGCAGCGACAACCGTTATCTGCAAATCACGCAAGCCATTCCCAGCAGCTTAGTCAGCAATGCGCTGGCTGTACAGGAGGCTTACAAAGAATACCAGCAGCGTGCTTTGGCGCGTGATGGGCTGCGAAATATGTATTTAGCGACGCTCACTCTGAGCCTGTTTTTAGCCATGTTCGGCGCGATGCTGTTGGCCGTGATTCTGGGTGACCAGCTCGTTCGGCCTTTGCTCGTCTTGGCCGATGGCGTGGCTCAAGTTGCGGCGGGTGATCTGCGCCCGAAGGCGGCCTTGCAAACACGCGATGAGCTGGGCGGCCTCACGCGCTCGTTTGCGCAAATGACTCAGCAGCTGTCCGATGCGCGCACCCAATTGCAAGCCAGCTTGGGTGAGCTGGATGCGTCTCGCTCGAATTTGCAAACTATTTTGGACAACCTGACTGCCGCAGTGATTGTGCTGGATGATCAAGGCCGCATCGTTCAGGCCAACCCCGGGGCGACGCGAGTATTGCACGTGCCCTTGGCGGCATCTGTCGGCCAGCTCATAAGCGGCGTGCCGGGCCTAGAAGATTTTGGGCGAAGTGTTGAAGAGCAGTTCCGTGTCTTTTTTGGCGAACGCGGCACGCATGTGGATCATTGGCAACATTCCTTCGAACTGGGTGGTCAGACCGGGGTGCAAAGCTTTGCTGGGAATGACAACACCACCAGCATCATCGCTCGCGGGGCGGCCTTGCCAGACGGGTTGCGCCTGCTGGTGTTAGATGACATCACTGAAGTTGTTTCTGCGCAGCGTTCGCGTGCTTGGGGAGAGGTGGCGCGGCGGCTTGCGCATGAAATCAAAAACCCACTCACGCCTATCCAGCTGTCTGCCGAGCGGCTAGAGATGAAGCTGCAAGGAAAATTGACTCCGCCAGACGATTCTTTGCTCACGCGCTCAGTCAAAACCATTGTTGATCAAGTGGATGCCATGAAGCGCTTGGTCAATGAGTTTCGTGATTACGCCCGTTTGCCAAGCGCCGATTTAAAACCGCTTGACCTGAATGCCCTGGTCCAAGATGTGCTCGCGCTGTATGCGCCAGAAAACTCCCCTGTGCCTGTGACGAGCGACTTGGACACGACCTGCCCACGTATTTTTGGCGATGCGCAGCAATTGCGCCAAGTCATCCATAACTTGCTGCAAAACGCGCAAGATGCCAGCCTG
Organism: Variovorax sp.; assembly: GCA_031376105.1. Classification (GTDB taxonomy): domain Bacteria; phylum Pseudomonadota; class Gammaproteobacteria; order Burkholderiales; family Burkholderiaceae_C; genus JANMDU01. The sequence goes on from JANMDE010000512.1 coordinate 2,398, forward strand.
ACCGCCGCCAGTGGTTTGCTGGCAGAACACACGCGCGCCGCACAAGTGGTGATCCGAACGCGCTTCAACCCCAGCAGCTCGCGCGTGCGCCTGATCGTGAGTGACAGCGGCACCGGCTTCGCACCGCACATCCTGCAACGCGCCTTCGAGCCTTATGTCACCACCAAATCGCGCGGCACGGGCTTAGGGCTGGCGGTCGTTAAAAAGATTGCCGATGAGCATGGTGCGCGCATTGACCTGGGCAATCGTTTCGCTGAGCCCGGGTCGGACTCACAAATCCTTACACAAAACGACAAGTCTTTGAACCCACAAGTCATCGGTGCGCAGGTCAGTTTGTCGTTCCCTGTGGTGTAATAGCTACGTCGTAAATTCGCCACAGGCATTCTCCAAAGCAAGAGCGACACGGTCAAAGAACA
>JANMDE010000463.1:0-1931 GCA_031376105.1 Variovorax sp.
CAAGCGCTGGACATGGCGCGGCGCGGCGATGCGGATGTGCTCTTCGTGCACGACAAAGCGGCAGAGGAAAAATTCGTTACTGACGGCTTTGGCATCAAGCGCTTTGACGTGATGTACAACGACTTTGTCTTGATTGGCCCCAAAGCCGATCCGGCCAAGATTTCAGGGCTCAGCGTGGTCGGCGCTTTGAAAAACATTCGCGGCCGCAACGCCAGCTTCATCTCACGCGGCGACAAATCCGGCACGCACGCCGCCGAGCTGCGCTATTGGGGGGAAGCAGATCTTTTCAAACTGCCAAATCAAAAAGGCCGGGGCTACCGAGAATGCGGCTGCGGCATGGGGCAGGCTTTGAACATCGCCGCTGGCAGCGGCGCATACGTGCTCTCAGATCGCGGCACATGGTTGAATTTCAAAAACCGAGGCGATTTAGTCGTGTTGGTGCAAGGCGATCAGCGTTTGTTCAATCAATATGGCGTGATGGTCGTTAACCCCGCCAAGCATCCGCATGTCAAAGTGCAAGACGCGCAGCGCTTTGTGAACTGGATTGTTTCTAGCGATGGGCAGGCGAGTATTGCTAGTTACAAGATTGGCGGGGAGCAGGTGTTTTTTCCGAATGCTGCTAAATAGACTGTAGACAAGTTGTTGGGCACTATGAATTTCGTAGCATTGCCCGCAATATCTATGTCGGCGATCAGCTACTTTTGCATCTAAAAAGCTAGCATTCCACCCCAGTGCAGGTACGACGGTCAGCGCTAAAACGGATTTAACGTCCAGACCGCAATTTCCGATACACCGTCGCCCGACTGATCCCAAGTTTGTCAGCCGCCGCAGCCACATTGCCTTTGAGCTGCGCCACGGTATCGCGGATGACATCGACTTCATGCGCTTTCAGTGCGCCTACGCTTTGACGAATGCGGGTGTCCACGGCCACGGCGGGTGTGGATTTGGGGGAGAGTTTGCCGCTGCGGCTAGTGCGCAGCTCCACTTGCAGGCCGGACCATAGCGGCACTTGCACGGGGGCGCTGCCCAGCTGCGCGTCAAAGAGCCTGCGCCAGTCTGTGGCAAACACATCGCCCGCGTGTTGGCCAGCCGTGAAAGTTTGGATGCCGAGCATATGCCGCGCTGTGCCGTTCATGGCGCAGATCAGGCCATCTTCATCCATACACAGCAAGCCTTCTGCCTCGCGCCCGAGCGCACCAGCGCCGGGCCAGCGCAGATGCAGCACCAGCATGTGGGGCACGGAGAGCACGAGTTGGTTTTCAATACGGCGGGCTGCGCTGCTGACCATGTGCATCAGCTCGGGGCGCTCGGGTACGTCAATGCCTGTGACGTCAAGCATGCCGGCGCAGCGGCCAGCGCCATCAAAAATCGGCGAGCCTGCGCAGGAATAAGCGCCCGTGTCTTCAAAGAAATGCTCGCCACGATGCAGCCACACATCGGCCTGCTCAGCCAGCGCAGCGCCAATCGCGCTGGTGCCAATCGCTCGCTCAGATAAATCCACGCCTTCTCGCGTAATCAGCGTGGCGCGGCCGTCGGACGCGTCAATTTGCCCGCTACTGGCCACCACGATGCCTTGCGCATTGGTGAGCACGGCGAAATAGCGAATCGGCGCAATGGCTTCGGCCAATTGCTTCAACGTGCTTTGCGCCGCTTGCGCGAGCTGCCGATTCGCCTCCCGCGAGCGGCGCTGCATGGCGCTGCTCACCATATCAAACGCGACTCGGTGTTGTGGCTCGCGGCCGGCCGCCAAGCAACGCTGCCATGATTGAGCAATCCAATCATGCACTGCCACTCTTCCCAGCTGCCCGCCCAGCACGACGTTGCGCGATTGCGAGATGAGATCGAGGCGTGAAGAAGGGGAGGCGAGGGCTGTCATAGCTGTGATGGTAGCCAGCAATTCTGTGTCATTTTGAGAATTTCTGAAATGCTGC
>JANMDE010000522.1:0-5464 GCA_031376105.1 Variovorax sp.
CCTGCCCGATCCGCTGCGCCGCCCAACGCAGGCACAGCAAAGCTGCTGCTTGAGGGCCCGCTGTTGACGTTTGTGTCATGGCCAATCGCGGCTTCTAAATAAACCCGCATCGACGAGCGACCGGCCTCATCCACTTTGTCAATGGCTTGCAGAAACTCATCAATCGTGCGCCCTACGCCTTCTGGCACTCCCTCAGCCTTGGTTTCTTGCAGCAGCTTTCTTGCGTTGGCTGTGTCGCCCACGGCAAACATCGCGCGAGCCAGCTCGGCGCGGGCGCGGCCATTGCCTGGCTGCACGGCCACGACCCGCTCTAGCGCGAAGATGGCGCGAGCGAATTGACCGGTCTCGTTGGCTGCAATACCTAAGGCCAAATCGAAATCTGCATCGCCCGAGCGCTGCGCTTCCAGCGGGGAGAGTAAATCAAATGCTTTTTGCGCCTGCTTGGCCTGAACTGCCTGCATCGCCTCGCGCACGGGTGCGTCCACCACAGCCCATGCCGGGATGCTAAGGAAAGCCGCGCTCGCAGCCAAAGAAAGAGCCCGTGGCTTCCAATGCTTAGGCGAGGCCGAAGCATTTAAAAGAGCTTGTGAATATTGCATGACACTCCTCGCAAGTAACTTTTTAAGGCACTGCTTCTTGGTATCGAGCAAAGCGTAATACCAACAACTTTTGCACCTTTAGGACTAATTACGCTATTAGAAACCAATTGGAGGCATAGGGAATACCCCGTTTGCGGGATATTCGAAAGATATAAGATATTGCTTATGCGCTGATTCGCAATTTTTAATACTTTAGATTTAATTTTAGGCAAAGATGTTACAAACCAATTCTTTGAACCCGGTCTCGGGTGACGACGAAGCGCAATCGCAACGTGTGTTTGACATGGCCGCAGAGCTGTTTGGTGTGTTGTCCACGCCGATGCGTTTGCGTATTTTGAGCAACTTATGCCATGGCGAATTGTCGGTGAGCGAGCTGCTCGCGCAGGTTGGCACCACGCAGCCAAATTTGTCACAGCATCTGAGCGTGCTCTATCAATCGGGTATTGTGGCCAAAAGAAAAGAGGGTGCGCAAGTGTTTTACCGAGTGCAAAGCGAGCGCGCTGTCACGCTATGCCGCAGCGTCTGCACGCAAGTGGCGATTGAGTTGGATGAGCCGATGCAGCTGCCTGCAGCTGAGCGGCTGTTGGCCAGAGTGTGAAATTGATGAATCCTTCCTATCTCCAAAAAGCGCCTGAGAGTTTTCTATCGCGCGAACAGATCCCACAAGCCCGCTCTGATTTGAAAGCGGGCAGGCGCGGCTTTATCTCCTCTGCATTTGCTACTGCTTTGATAGCAGGAGGTGCAGCAAATACAAGGGCTAACGCCCAACCTAGCCCTGCATCTGCGCAAGGTGATCCGAATATCTTGGAATTGCCCGCGCACAGCAAAGCCCTTGGCCAATCGGTGGCAGCGCGGGGCTATGGCATACCGAGTGCGTATGAAAAGAATTTGCAGCGGCGCGAAAGCCCGGGGCTCACGCGCGTCTCTCAAGCGGGCGTGAGCTTCACGCCGCTGCAAGGCCTGTTTGGCATCATCACGCCGAGCGGCTTGCATTTTGAGCGGCATCACCAAGGCTGGTGGGATATTGAGCCAGACAAGCATCGCTTCATGGTCAACGGCTCTGATGCGCAGATGCTGAAAAAGCCGATGGTCTTCACCATGGATGATTTGATGCGTCTGCCCAGCGTGAGCCGGATTCATTTCATCGAATGCGGTGCGAATACCGGCATGGAATGGGGCAATGTGGCTGTGCCCACGGTGCAATACACGCACGGCATGATCTCTTGCAGCGAGTTCACCGGCGTGCCGCTGCGCTTGCTGCTGGAGATGTGTGGCGCTGATTTCAAGCGCGGCAAATTCGTGTTGGCAGAAGGCGCTGATGGCTCCGGCATGACGCGCACGATTCCAATGAGTTTGGTGATGAACGATGAGGTGCTGGTGGCCTATGGGCAGAACGGCGAAATGCTGCGTCCAGAAAACGGCTACCCGCTGCGCCTCGTTGTGCCTGGCGTGCAAGGCGTGAGCTGGGTGAAATACCTGCGCCGCATTGAGCTGGGCGATATGCCTTACGCGACCAAAGACGAGACGATTCATTATGTGGATTTGATGCCCGATGGCCTGCACCGGCAATACACCAGCATCCAAGAAGTGAAATCTGTGATCACCTCGCCGAGCGGTGGGCAGGTGTTGCTCGACAAAGGCGCGCATCAAATCACCGGCTTGGCTTGGAGCGGGCGCGGCAAGATTCGCAAAGTGGATGTGAGCGTAGATGGCGGCCGCAATTGGCAGCCTGCGCAATTGCAAACGCCCGTGCTTTCTAAATGCCTCACACGCTTTGTGCTACCGTGGCATTGGAATGGCAAACCTGCACTGATCTTGAGCCGCGCCGTGGATGAAACCGGCCATATTCAACCGACTTACGCTGAGCTGCGCAAGGCACGCGGTACGCGAGGCATTTATCACAACAACGCGATTCAAACTTGGCTGGTTGAGGAAAGCGGCGAGGTGAAAAATGTCCAGCTTTCTTGAGATTTTTGAAGACATGAATACCGGACGCAAAAGACGCAGAAGTTGCGCAAAAGACGCAAAAAAATACCAAAATGAAGAAAGAAATCATCTGTTTTCACAATATCAAAACTTGATCGCACTTTCAAAAATATCTTCTTTTTTGAATTCATTTTGTATTTTCTTTTTTGCGTCTTTTGCGCAACTTCTGCGTCTTTTGCGTCCGGTATTTTGGTTTTCAACCCTCGCCTTGCTAGCCCTTCCAGCCACAGCTCAACCAAAGTTCGAAGGCATCGGAAGAGCAGCCACGCCTGCCGAGATCAAAGCCTGGGACATTGACGTGCGCCCCGATTTCAAAGGTTTACCTAAAGGCCAAGGCTCGGTAGAGCAGGGTGAGAAGATTTGGGAGTTGCAATGCGCCAGTTGCCATGGCAGCTTTGGCGAGAGCAATGAAGTGTTTCCGCCACTGGCCGGCTACACCAATGCGAAAGACAACGTATCTGGCCGGGTGGCTTCTCTCAAGCTTGATGGCAATGCACCCACGCGCACCACGATGATGAAAAATTCGCAGATCTCCACGCTGTGGGATTACATCAACCGCGCCATGCCCTGGACAGCGCCCAAATCACTCAAGCCGGATGATGTGTATGCCGTCACGGCGTATTTGCTGAATCTGGGTAATGTCGTGCCCGCCAATTTCACCCTGAGTGACGGCAATATCGCTGATGTGCAGAAAAAATTGCCCAATCGCAACGGCATAACCACGAATCACAGCCTGTGGCCAGGCACAGAATTTGGCGCAAAGCAGGTCTGGAGCAAGCCGGATGCGCAAGGCTCGGCGTGCATGAAAAACTGCGCTCCCGATGCAAAAGTGGCCAGCTTCATTCCTGATTACGCCCGCGACGCGCATGGCAACTTGGCCGAGCAATCGCGCGAATTGGGCGGCTCGCGCGGCGCCATCACGCTGCCGGGCGGCAAAAGCGCGTCTAACACGACCAATGCACAGCAAAATAGGCCAGTTGCCCTTATAGAATCTACGCAGTCTGCTATGAAATCAGGAGTTTCTAACAGCACGAGCAGCACAGCAGCGAAAGCCACCCAGACCACTGCAGCCACCGCTTCCGCGCCGGCTCAAATCAAAGCATCCGAGGTGATGCCGACGCTGCAAAAATACGCCTGTATCGCCTGCCACGGCATAGACAACAAGATCGTCGGCCCCAGCTTCAAAGAGATTGGCATCAAGCAAGGCAAACGTGCCGACGCATCAGGCTATCTCGCAGGCAAAATCAAAAACGGCGGGCAGGGCGTGTATGGGCAAATTCCCATGCCTGCGCAAAGCATCAGCGAGGCAGAAGCTGCAAAAGTGGCGCAATGGCTCGTGCAGGGGGCGGTCAAGTGAGCTTTTTGCATATGCACATGACCAATCAGTTGACTCGTGAGGAGAACTTTGTCTGCTCCCGACGCACCCAAGGCGTTAGGGCTAGAGCTGATACACAAATCCGCAGGGACTTTTACAATCTATTCATTCAACAGGAGTTTTGAAACCATGAAACGCAGAGATTTAAACCATAAAGGCGCAGCCGTCATCGTGCTGGCCGCAGGCGCCGGCTGGCTCCCTGCCATGAGCTTTGCTCAAACCGCAGGCTGGAACAAAGCCGCTTTTGACACCAAAAATCTGGCCGATGCGGTCAAGGCCATGGGCGGCAACAGTGCCGCCACAGCCAGCGCCGACGTTCAATTGACAGCGCCAGAGATCGCTGAAAACGGCAACGTCGTGCGCATCGGTGTGGCGACCACCAACCCAGCCGTCACACAAATCGCGCTGCTGGTGGAGAAAAACCCCAGCGCTGTGGCCGCTGTGTTTGACGTGATTCCTGGCACGGACGCGAATTTCGCGACCAATATCAAAATGGGCCAGTCAAGCAACGTGTTCGCTGTGGCCAAAGCTGGCGATAAATTCCTCTTTGCTTCCAAGGAAGTCAAAGTCACGCTCGGTGGCTGCGGCGGCTGAACCTTTAAAAAATCTAGGAGAAATACCATGGCAGATCCGATGAGAATCCGCGCCCAAGCCCAGGGCGACAAAACCACCGTACGCGTGCTCGTGAGCCACGAAATGGAGAGCGGCCAGCGCCGCGCCGCCGACGGCAAACTCGTGCCCGCTTGGTTCATCCAAACCGTCAAAGCTGAACACAATGGCAAAGCCATCTTTAGCGCCCAGTGGGGCCCCGCAGTGTCTAAGAATCCGTTTGTGCAATTTGCGTTCAATGGCGGTAAAGCGGGCGACAAAGTGAAAGTCACTTGGACCGACAACAAAGGCGAAAGCCGGACGGATGAAGCGGCGATTGCCTGAAAATACCGAATACAAATACCGGACGCAAAAGACGCAAAAGACGCAGAAGTTGCGCAAAAGACGCAAAAAACACCAATAAAAGAACACAAAAAAGTCTTTAGACAAACCCAAAGTTTTATTCGAAGTAGTTATTTATTTTTTGAATTTTCCTTCTGTCTTTTTTGCGTCTTTTGCGCAACTTCTGCGTCTTTTGCGTCCGGTATTGAATTTTGTATTTATAAATGGTTGGAAAGCCAACAACCCATAACTGGAGACTATTTTGAAGAAAAAAACACCATTAGCCAGCGTATTCATTGCGCTAGCTGCTATCACATTAATAGCGACCCCACTACAAGCGCAGCAAAAATCCGCGCAAGATGCGATCAATGAATATCGCCAGTCTTTGCAAGATGGCAACCCCGCCGATTTGAATGCTGCCCGCGGCGAAGGCCTCTGGAATGCCAAGCGCGCAGGCAAGTCGCTCGCTGAGAGTTGCGACCTGGGATTAGGCGTGGGTAAGGTCAAAGGCGCTGTGGCTGCGTTGCCGAAATACTTTGAAGACACCAAGCAAGTGATGGATGTGGAAAGCCGC
>JANMDE010000015.1:0-4632 GCA_031376105.1 Variovorax sp.
TGTCAATATCCGCATCGGTAGGATTTGGCTTTTCCTTGAGCAAAGCGGCAGCTGCCATCACCATGCCGCATTGGCAGTAGCCGCACTGCGGCACATCCAGCGCCACCCAGGCTTTTTGCACCGGATGCGAGCCATTGGGCGAAAGCCCTTCAATCGTGACGATTTTCTCTTTCGCCTCGATCGTCGAGATCGGGCGTACGCAACTGCGCGTGGGCACACCATCGATATGCACCGTACAAGAGCCGCAAGCGGCCACACCACAGCCATACTTCGTACCCGTCAAACCAAGTTGCTCGCGCAGCGCCCAAAGAAGCGGCGTGGATGGATCTGCATCCACGTTTTGTATGCGCCCGTTGACATTCAATTGCACCATGGGATAGTTTCCTTTTGAAAGAGGTGTCGTCGCTGTAAATCAATAAGCATCTTCTGCCAACCAAGCGCAATGAATAACGGTGCAAACCCTAGGAGTCTGAAAGTAACAAAAGCTCAGGCCTGCGCCCACATCCGAAGAAGATTGTGATACACAGCCGTGAGGCGCACAGCTTCTTGGCTCTCCGCGCCCAGTGTTTGGCTTTCGCGCTGGCGAAGGCTGGAGATCGTGGTGTCGAGGTTATGCAGGAGCTGGCGTTTTTCTGCGCTGGCCACCATACTTTCCACCCAAAAAAAGCAGGCGATGCGCTCGCCGCGCGTGACCGGTTTGACATGGTGGATTGTGGTGGACGGATAGAGCAGCATATCGCCCGCTCGCAGCTTGTAAGCCAGCTCTCCGCTGCTCGCGCTGATCACCAGCTCGCCGCCGTCATAGCTCTGCGGCTCAGTGAGAAACAGGGTGCATGAAATATCGGTGCGCAAAAAGCCGCCGCCCGCCGGGTTGTTGCGCAGTGCGTTGTCCACATGCGGGCCAAAGGCATTGGCACTGCCGCTGTAGCGATTGAAGCCCGGCGGCAAAATCCGCCGAGGCAGGGCAGCCGCCACGAAGCCCGGATGCCGCCCCAGCGCCTGCACGGCGATGTCGCGAGCCTGCGCCGTGATACGCCCTTCTTGCGGCATCTGCTGATTGTTTTTCACCAAGGCCGATTGCGGTCCCGTCGTCACCTTGCCATCCACCCAGCCTTCCCCCGGCGGCGCACTGCCGAGCAGCGCAAGAATGCGCGAAATTTCATCAGGTGTGAGGACTTGAGGGAGGACGATTTGCATAGCGCCATGATAGCGCTGCTAATTCACAACTCAAACATGCTTCAGCTCGCCAAACCCTCAATAAAAAACTTCACCTTCTTCACACCTTGCCACTCATCGCTTTCCAGCCGGAAAGCCAAATGTGCTTTGGCTGGCAGCGGCTCGGTGCGGCCGAACCAGATGCCGTCGACGAGTTGGCCTTGGTGTTTGATTTTGAGGGCGAGGTGTTTTTCGGCCACGAGGCGTTGGGAGACGATGTCTAGCTCTTCGCTGAAGATGGGGGGCGCGAAGCCTTGGCCCCAGACGGCTTGTTGCAGGGTGTCGGCAATGTCGGCGCGGCGGTATTCGGCGGGAAGCGGGCCGTCAGTTTCTAGGCGGCGGGCGAGGGTGGCAGAGTCGATCCAGAGCGCGGCGACTTCTGCAAACGCCGCTTCAAAGGTCTCAAAATGCTCTTCCTCAATCGTGCAACCCGCGGCCATGGCGTGGCCGCCGAATTTGATCAGCAAACCGGGATGCTTTTTGGCCACCCAATCGAGCGCGTCGCGCAGATGAAAGCCTGCTATCGAGCGGCCTGAGCCTTTGAGCAAATGCTCTTGGCCGGCTGCGCCGCTGGCTGCAAAGACGAAGGTAGGGCGATGCAGCTTGTCTTTGATGCGGCTGGCCACGATGCCGACCACGCCTTCGTGAAAATCGGGGTCAAAAATCGCGATGCCGCTGGGGTGCGCTTCCAGAGGCGTTTCGTCATCAAACATGTATTGCACGGCCGCTTCGGCTTGTTCGCGCATGCCTGATTCAATGTCGCGCCGCTCGCGGTTGATGGCGTCGAGCTGTTTGGCGAGTTCGTTGGTGCGGGTGGCATCGTCTGACGTGAGGCATTCGATGCCGAGCGTCATATCGCTCAATCTTCCCGCAGCATTAATGCGGGGGCCGAGTGCAAAGCCAAAGTCAAAGGTGCTGGCAATCGGCATTTTGCGGCTGGCCGCTACAAAAAGGCTAGCTATTCCCGCAGGCGCTGCGCCGGCTCGAAGCCTTTTTATGCCTTGAGCCACGAGGCGGCGGTTGTTCGCATCAAGTTTGACCACATCGGCTACGGTGCCCAGCGCCACGATGGGCAAAAGCGCATCCAGCTTGGGCTGCGTGGCTTGTGTGAAAATGCCGCGCTCGCGCAGCTCAGCTCGCAAAGCCAGCAACACGTAAAACATCACGCCCACGCCCGCAATCGATTTGCTTTCAAACGTGCAGCCGGGCTGATTCGGATTCACGATCACATCGGCCTGCGGCAGCGTGTCGCCGGGCAAATGATGATCGGTGATGAGCGTTTGCAAGCCCAGCTCGGTGGCGCGCGCCACGCCTTCGACGCTGGCGATACCGTTGTCGACCGTGATGAGCATGTCTGCACCGCTGGCCTTGACGCGCTCGGCAATGGAGGCGGTCAGGCCATAGCCATCGACCACGCGATCAGGCACGATATAGCTCACCTGCTTTGCACCCAGCAGCCGCAAGCCGCGCAGGCCAACGGCACAGGCCGTGGCGCCATCGCAGTCGTAATCAGCCACGATGCAGAGCTTCTTGTTTGCCGCAATCGCATCAGCTAAAAGCTTGGCCGCTTCCAAGCAGCCCTTCATGGACGAAGGCGGCAATAGCTTGGCCAATCCGTCATCCAACTCTTCCAAGCTTTGCACGCCGCGCGAGGCATACAAGCGCGCGAGCAGCGGATGCACGCCGGCTTGCTCCAGCGCCCAGCTTGAGCGAGGCGGCACGTCTCTAACTATTAATTTCATAGCATTCCACGCAGATTCTATGCCGGCTAGATGGTTAAAAGGCTTATAAAAAGCAGGCTTGAAGACACTATGATTATCATAGTGCTTCGCGCAGGTTTTGCGCCGGCTTGCGCCCTAAAAGGTTTGAAATTTTGTGCTTCCAGCCCGGCTTTTCCGCCCACACCGTGATCGCGGCTTTTTCACCGCAGAGCGTCAGCCCATAGGTGTCGCCGCGCTCTAGCGCTTCGGTGGCCGCCCGCTGGCTTTCAGCCAGCAACGCCGCCCAAGCGCTGCGGTAGGCGCTTTCGCTGTGCGCCGCGTCTTGCAGGCGTGTATCAAGCGTCACGTTGTGGTCAGCCACAGGCAAAGCATCCAATTGCCCCGCGCCATCCAGCCAAAATGAATTGACGGCAGGCAAGCCGCGCGCTTGCCGCGCTTCTGTGATCGGGTGGGTGTAAAGCAGCATCTGCATTTCTGCTTGAAGCCGCGAAAACTTCAATTGCAGCGGAAACTCCCCCGCATCAGGCAAAAACGCATTGATGCTGCGCCCCTGCACTCGCGCCAGCGACGCACACTCAAACTCCGCAAACTGCTCGCCCAAGGCCAGCCAACGCGAGGCGCTGTGATAGCGCAATTCAATGCCATCCTGCTCAAAGTAAGGCGCAATCAAGGCCAGCAGCTCACGTGATTCCGCATCCGTCAACCTCAGCCGATCAACAGGCTGCATCACCATATCCGTCATGCCCACATCCAAACGGCAAGGATGCAGCCAAGCGCAGGCTTTACCCAGCGTTTCCGTCTCCAAAGCAGCCCAAGGGATCATGCCCTCATTGCTGGGAATCTCCAAAGCCCGCGCGTAAGCCATCTCGTAGGGCATGCTTAAGGCTTCTTCATGCAGATCAATGCGCCCGCCTGCCTCTTCTTGCCAAGCAGCCAACAGCTCGGCAGGGTTGAAAGCCGAAGTAGGGCTCTCAAACGGCTGCAGGCTAGCAGAGGGGATGATGAGTTGGGTGTATGGCATCGGGTGATTGTGGCACTTCTGAGGCACTGCCTCGCCTTGCATTTTTCAAACTTTTTTACTGCGACTTTTCACGCCACCCACTCGCCTGCTGCGCGACGTGCCTGAAAAAGCCGAGGGCTTTCCTTTTTAGCGCTCTGCGCAGGATGTACGCCGAAATTCACCGACGCAAGGCGTCCGGTGGGATGGCCCGTTGAACCGGTGCAGAAACGCGAACAATTACGACCAATTCAATTTGAGCTTGCGATGCGACGCAGCGCAATCTCGCAGATACAAGTTGATGAGGCTTTGATACGGGATTCCAGCGTCTTGCGATATTGCCTTGAAGTAGCTTATTGATTCCTCATCAAGGCGAATGGTAATTTGTTTTTTCAGTTGGGCGGCGTATGGATTTTTTCTCGCAGCAGTAAAGTCATATTCTTTTCGCATATTGCACCTTTCAGGGGTAGGACTTCGATTCTTGAGGGCTTGCTTTGCGTGCCGAAATGATTCGAATGACATTGCCATCACCGCGATAACAATGGAAAACCAGAAGCAATCGCAATGCCGCACTCAAACCGAGAAGAACGAAACGGTCTTCATCGTCTGAGTGATCAGGGTCGTCAATCAATTTGGCTTGCTCGTCGACGAAAACCGACTTCGCCTCCTCAAAACTGACCCCGTGCTTTTTTGCGTTTG
>JANMDE010000051.1:0-4900 GCA_031376105.1 Variovorax sp.
TGACGTGTTCGGCGCGTTCTTTCGGATCGTTGATCAATTCTTGCTCTATGGCTTTGTCCGCTCCAGGCGTGGCCGCGCGAGGGCGGGTGCCCGCCAGTGGTCGGATGGTGATTTTTTGGCCCTCCGGTGTATTTTCTTGCCGCACCAAAATCTCTGGCGAAGCGCCCACGATATGAAAATCTCCCATGTTGTAGTAGTACATATAAGGTGAGGGATTGAGCGAGCGCAGGGCACGATACAAACTCAGCGGCGATTCAGTAAAGCGCTTCTTCAAACGCTGCCCCACCTGCACTTGCATGAAGTCACCGCCAGCGATCAGCTCTTTCGCGCGTTCGGTGGCTTTCAAATAATCGACCTTGGCAAACTCACGCTCCACCGGGAAATCTTGCGACGCTTTCACCACCGGCGCTGTCACGCTGTAGCGCAATTGATCTTTCAATTCGCGTACTCGGCGCTTCGCTTTGGCATAAGCTTCTGAAGCGGAGGGATCGGCATAGACAATCAAATAGAGCTTGCCCGAGAGATTGTCGATCACCGCCAGCTCTTCGGTCAGCAGCAGCATGATGTCGGGGCAGCCAAGCGTGTCGGGCGGGCAAGAGGTCTCGAGCTTTTTCTCGACATAGCGCACAGTATCGTAGCCAAAATAGCCCGCCAAACCGCCACAAAAACGCGGTAAACCGGGTGTAATTGCCACCTTGAAGCGCGATTGAAATGCGGCAATGGCATCCAGCGGATTGCCAAGCAACACTTCTACCAAAACGCCATCGGTCCAAACTTCAGTTTTAGCCGCAGCGCCGAAACCAGATGATTTGAGCAAGGTGTGCGCTGGCAAACCAATGAAACTGTAGCGCCCAAACCGCTCGCCGCCGACCACAGACTCGAGCAGAAAGCTGAATTTGCCGTTTTGCTTGGGATGTGCGAGTTTAAGATAAAGCGATAGCGGTGTTTCCAGGTCGGCAAACGCTTCGGCCACCAATGGAATACGGTTGTAGCCTGCATCGCGCAAGGATTTGAATTCAAGTTCGGTCATCATGACGGGGAGTTCTCTACAGGGCTGCGCTGGAAGCAAAATGGTGCGCAGATCAGTTCAACGGATTCGGTGTCGATAAGAGGACACCACGGATGCGGCTTTGCGCCGCAAAAAATCAAAGCAAGCTGACTGGCTTACGCCACAGCCAAGCTCCCCGCCAAGCCGCCAAGGCCAGCGCCGTTAGGGCGGAGGCAGCAGCGAAGATGGCCATTGTGCTGGGATTGAACATAAATTAAGTGTAGCAGATGAAAAAATAGCAAGGGCCAGGGCACTTACAGGGTAAATCCGCAAGACAGCAAGTGTCGTTTAAGAGATACTCTTTTCAATTAGTACGACCGTGCTATTCATTTTATAGGAGACACAGCATGCTACGTCAACGATTTTTAAACTTGAGCTGCGCCGCAGTCGCGTTTTTAGCTTTTGGCATGGGAACCCCAGCCAGTGCTCAAACAAGCCTGGCGGGTGTCAAGTTTGAACAAGAAGCGACTGTGGCTGGACAAAAGCTTCAGCTCAATGGCGCTGGCGTGCGCATTAAAGCTATTTTCCGAGTCTATGTGGCGGCGCTTTATACGCCCGTCAAAGTGACCAAAAACGAAGATGTTCTTAAACCGAGCAACAAACGGCTTCACTTGGTCGCACTGCGGGATGTGAAGGGCGATGAATTTGGCAAATTGTTCACCCGAGCGATGGAGGACAACGCCTCGCGCGAGGAGTTTGCCAAATCAATCAATTCGGTGATCCGTATGGGTCAAATTTTTGCGGATGCAAAGCAATTCGCGAAGGGCGATGCGATTGTTCTGGATTTCGCACCAACGACGGGTTTGGTTGTGACGCACAAAGGCAAGCCTTTGGGTGACCCATTCAAAGAAGCGGAGTTTCAGTCGTTGATGCTGAAAATTTGGTTTGGTAACAAGCCTGCAGACAACGAGCTTCGTAAGGCGCTGCTCGGCGAGCAAAGTACCGCAAACACGAATATCAATTGAGGATGCCCCTGCGCTCTATCTAGCCAGCATCTTGCTGGCTTTTTTATGTCTTACGTCAAAAGGGCAGGCAGCTCAGTCATTGAATTCAAATGCGCAGCGGCCGGCGTCGCGCGAATATCATGCCCGTGGTTATAGCCGTAGGTCATGAGCACCACGGGGCAGCCAGCGGCATGCGCGGCCTGTGCATCATTGCTGCTGTCTCCGATCATGAGGGTGTGCTGCGGCAATGTGCCCAAGGCTTCGCAGGTTTTGATGAGTGGCAGAGGGTCTGGCTTTTTGCGCTCGAATGAGTCGCCACCAAACACCTGGCGAAAGAAGCCATCCAAGCCTTTGGCGCACAGAAGCGGTTGGGCAAAAGCCAAGGGTTTGTTGGTCAAGCAAGCCATGGGCAAGCGGCGTGTGCGCAATGCAGCCAAGCCCTCCAACACGCCCGGATAGACCGCGCTAGCTTGGCCATTGCATGCCAGATAGTGTTGCTGGTAGCTCTGCCAAGCATCCTCGTACACTATTAAATTCATAGCGAGCTTTGCAGTATTTATATGGGAAAAAGCTCGGTTTCTTACAAAATCGAGCGTGCTGCGGATCAAATGCTCGCTCCCTTTACCCACCGTGGCTTCGATGAAGGCGCGATCCACCGGCAGCAGATCAAAATCCGCCAGCATGCGGTTGAGCGCCACCTCAAAATCACCGAGCGTATCCACCATCGTGCCGTCCAGATCGACGATCACGGCTTGAATGCCTTGAATCATTTCAAAGCAACACGCATGCTGTCAATCACTGCCTTGTAATCCGATTTGCCGAAAATCGCACTGCCCGCGACGAAAGCGTCTGCACCTGCATCGGCCACGCGGCGAATATTTTCAGGCTTGATGCCGCCGTCCACTTCCAAGCGAATGTCTTTGCCAGAGGCATCAATGCGCTTGCGCACGGCTTCGATCTTGCGCAGAGCGCTATCAATAAAGGACTGCCCGCCAAAACCGGGGTTCACACTCATGATCAAGATCAGGTCAATATCGTCAATCACCCAATCGAGCACATCCAGCTCTTCAGCCGGGTTGAACACCAGCCCCGCTTTGCAGCCTTTGCCTTTGATCACCTGAATGCTACGGTGCACATGGCGCGAGGCATCGGGGTGAAAGCTAATCATGTCTGCACCCGCATCGGCAAACGCTGCGGCCAGCGCATCCACGGGCTCGATCATCAAATGCACGTCCATCAGCGCTTTGCTGCCATCGGGCTTCACCGCATGCGGCTTAATGGCTTGGCAGATCATCGGCCCGAAGGTGAGATTGGGGACGTAATGGTTGTCCATCACGTCAAAGTGAATCCAATCTGCACCGGCAGCGAGAACGTTTTTCACTTCATCGCCCAGACGGGCGAAATCAGCGGAGAGGATGGAAGGGGAGATATAGAAATTGCGATTCATGGCGCAATTTTCTCATGCCAGCAGGGCGACCAATCGCTTTTGCGCGGCTTGGCAATCGCCCATGCAGCCATTCACCCAAGCTTCGTTGTGGTAGGTGGGTAAATAGCGCTCGCCTGCATCGCAGATCAGAGACAAAATTGAGCCGGCTTGACCCTGCGCTTTCATTTGCGTTGCCAAATCCAGCATCGCGACAAAATTCGTCCCAGTAGAGGGGCCGACGCGCCGCCCTAGAAGGCCCGAAAGCAAGCGCATCGCCGCAATCGACTCTGCATTGCTCACCACCTGCATCTGATCCACCAAGCCGCGAATGAAGCTGGCCTCCACGCGCGGGCGGCCAATGCCTTCGATGCGCGAGCCTGCGCCCGTGAGCGCGGCATCACCGCTGGCGTGATACGCTGCAAACACTGAACCCTCTGGATCAGCCACGCAAAGCTGCGTGGGATGCTGGCGATAGCGCAAAAAACGGCCAATCGTGGCGCTGGTGCCGCCAGTTCCCGCACCCACCACCACCCAAGCGGGGATGCAATAGCGCTCGCGTGCCATTTGCTCAAACATGCTCTGCGCGATGTTGTTGTTGCCGCGCCAATCGGTGGCCCGTTCAGCGTAGGTAAACTGATCCATGTAGTGGCCGCCCGTCTCGCTCGCAATGGTTTGCGCAGCTTCGTAGACCTGTCCAGCTGATTCCACAAAATGACAGCGCCCACCGTAAAACTCAATCATCGCAATCTTCTCAGGCGAGGTGTTGTGCGGCATCACGGCCACGAAAGGCAGGCCAAGCAAGCGAGCGAAATAGGCTTCGCTCACTGCCGTCGAGCCACTCGATGCCTCCACCACGGTCGATCCCTCTTGCAGCCAGCCATTGCACAGCGCATAGAGAAAAAGC
This sequence comes from Variovorax sp., assembly GCA_031376105.1. GTDB lineage: Bacteria > Pseudomonadota > Gammaproteobacteria > Burkholderiales > Burkholderiaceae_C > JANMDU01. The sequence goes on from JANMDE010000051.1 coordinate 4,323, forward strand.
GAGCGCGCCAAACGGTGCTTTAAGCTGCCTGTGGGGTGTGTAGACTCGTCTTTGAAATAGAAATCAATGCCCGCCGCGTTAAAGCCAGGCAAGGGCAAAGCGATCAAATGCGTGTCTGCGCTACGCTGGAAATCAGATTCGATTTTTTCAATCGCGTGATGCGCCCAATCGCGCGGATGCTTGGGAATGGGGGTCGGCTTCATTGTGCGATTGTCGCATCCAAGCCATGGCGGGTAGATCAAGCGTAGCGTTTGCTGCGCAGATTGTTTTTCATCTCTTTAAGCAAGGGTTGCAGCTTGGCGCTGCCAATCCGCAAAGCAACGCTGGTGGCCAAAATATCGATCATGAGCAAATGCAGCAGGCGTGAGACCATCGGGCTGTAGCGGTCGTAGCCTTCGGGGTGATCCGCCGCTAAATGGATATGCCCGGCACTGGCCAAGGGCGAGCCACTGGCGGTGATCACGATCGTCGTTGCGCCATTTTTTCGAGCGATGTCACACGCGTCCATCAAATCGCGGGTGCGTCCTGAATTGCTGATCACCACCACGCAATCTCCCGGCCCTACCGTGGAAGCGCTC
>JANMDE010000053.1:0-10904 GCA_031376105.1 Variovorax sp.
GCAAGTGTGGCCGATATCGTGACCCGCGCTGGCTTTCCGCCTGTGCATTTGGCTGAGATCAATTTCCAGGCCATGTATGAGGCACAACAGGCCGAGCAAAACAACGCTTGATCTGCGATCTTTCAGCATTTTAGATCAACCGCCCTTATAGAATCTGTATAGTTTGCTATGAAAATCATAGTTGTCGGTGCAGGTGCTTGGGGCACAGCGCTTTCGCTCCATGCTGCTCGCACCCACGATGTGAGCTTGCTGGTTCGTGATGCGGCGCAAACGCTGCACATGCAGCAATCGCGCATCAATAGCCGCTACCTGCCCGACCAGCTTTTGCCTGCGGCGCTTCGCGTTTTGCATGGCGACGCGCAGTTAGCGAGCGCACTGGTTGCTGATCTGTATGTGATTGCGACGCCGATGGCAGGCCTGTCTTCCAGCTTGCAAGCACTTGGCCGTGTGTCAGCGCCGGTCGTTTGGTTATGCAAAGGTTTTGATGAAAATGGCCTGCTTGGCCATGAGATTGCTAGGCAGCGCTCTCCTAATCCAATAGCAAATCGCTTGCTGGGTGTGCTGAGTGGGCCCAGCTTTGCTTTGGAAGTGGCGCGCAGCCAGCCCACGGCTTTGGTAGCGGCCAGTGCGCAGCCCAGCGTGAGCCAAGTGCTGGTGGCGGCGTTTCATACCGATCGGCTGCGCATTTATGAAAGCCAAGACGTGATTGGCGTGGAAGTGGGTGGCGCGGTGAAAAACGTGCTGGCCATTGCCACGGGCTTGTGTGATGGTTTGCAACTAGGCTTGAACGCCCGCGCCGCTCTGATCACGCGCGGCTTGGCTGAAATGACGCGCTTGGGCATCGCGCTAGGTGCCCAGGCCGAGACCTTCATGGGATTGTCTGGCCTCGGTGATCTCGTGCTCACAGCCACCGGCGATTTAAGCCGTAATCGCCAAGTCGGTTTACTGCTTGCGCAAGGCCAAAGCCTCGCTCAAGCCACCGAGTCGCTGGGCCATGTGGCTGAAGGCGCGCGCTGTGCCGCAGCCGTACTCTCGCGTGCGCAGAGCCTCGGCGTGGAGATGCCGATCACGCAATGCGTGGTGGCGCTGCTTGCCGGAAAAATTGATGCCCAACAGGCCATCGCGCTGCTGATGGGACGCGAGCCGGGTCGGGAAAATTAGGCCAGCGCCTTTCATCCGAATAACGCAGCCTGTCAACTTGCCGCGATGCAGGCAAAGTGCATCGACTTCAGTGCGATACTGCTTGCATGAACCTTCCTCAAATCACTTGGTCGCTGGACGATGCGCCCCACACGGCGCACTGGCACAGCGAGCGCGGCATGCCTGCACCCCAGCGCGTGCAATTGGCAGATGACACCCTCAGCGCCGATGCCGCATACCGGCTGGCCAGCGAGGGCGTGGGGCTGCTCTGGTGTGGCGATTTTCAAAACGCTCGGCATTTGGTGCAAGCTCTGGATCGACGGATTCAGCGCCATTCGGCCCGCAAACAAAGCAAGGCGCACCCCACAGCGCCGAAAGCGGCCGCTCTGACCAGCGCTTTTCATCAGCAGCGCCAAGCGCAGGCCCAGCGCGCTCGCATCTTGGGCAGTGTGTTGATCCCGCTTCAGGCCGACTACAGCATCACGCTGCGGCGTGCGCCCGATGCCAAGCTGGCTTGCGAAGAGGCTTGGGGTGCAGCGCCAAAAAAGGCGGCGGCATCAAGCGCAGTCGCCACGCACAGTGTGTGCAGTTTGCGTGAATTGCTGGGCATCATCAGCGCCCATGAATGGCATAAAAAAGGCGTGGAAATACCTCAGCTAGGCTTAGATCGCGCTAAGCTGCCGTTGCGCGTTCATCCGCATTACGGCGTGTTTTCCCCTGTGCGCGGGGAATATTTGGCGCTGGTGGCGCAAGCGCCTTTGCCTGCGGGCGATCTGAGCCAGCTGGTGGCTATTGATGTGGGCACCGGCACGGGCGTGTTGGCCGCCATTTTGGCCAAACGCGGCATCGGCAAGGTGCTGGCCACTGAGCTATCGCCTCGGGCGCTGGCCTGCGCGCGCGACAACATGAGCCGTTTGCAAGCCGCAGGCTTGAAGCAGGCCGCCCATGTGAAGGTAATCGAGGCTGATCTGTTTCCGGATACGGCTCTTTTTGAGAAAGCCAATCTGATCGTCTGCAATCCGCCTTGGCTACCCGGTCGGCCCAGCTCCACATTGGAGCAAGCCGTGTATGACGAAGGCAACCAAATGCTACTGGCTTTCTTGCGCGGTGCAGCGCAGCGCCTGGCTTTAGGCGGCGAGGCATGGTTGATCTTGTCTGACTTTGCCGAACTGCTGGGTTTGCGCAGCAGAGACGAATTGCAAGCGGCGATTCTTGCCGCCGGTTTGAAGGTCATCGCGCGGCTCGATACGACGCCTAAGCATCCCAAATCACGCGACGACACCGATCCGCTGTTTGCGGCGCGCTCCAAAGAAACCACCTCGCTTTGGCGCTTGGCAAGTGCTTGACCTGGTTTTTATTTGCTATATTTACGATAGCAAACTATGATTACTTTATAAGGGCAATCAGCGTATTTTCCTTAAAATATTCTCACCATGCCCTGCATCCCCGTCACACTGGACAGCCTACGCCACTTCGCCATCTCGCGCACTTTATTTGCGCCTACGACACTGGCAAGGGCCATTGAGCGGCTGGGCTTTGTGCAAGCGGATCCGATTCGCTCGCCCGCGCGGGCGCAAGATCTAACGCTGCGGCATCGCGTCAAGGGCTATCGCGCTGGAGATTTAGAGCGGCGCTATACCGCTTTGGGTGTGGAGGAAGATTTTTTTGTCAACTACGGATTTTTGCCGCGCCAGACGCAGGCGCTGATGCATCCGCGCACGCCGCGCAACGCTTGGCCGCAGGCGAAAGCCACGCAAGCTGAAGCCGTGCTGGCCTTCGTGGAAGCGCGTGGCCAAAAAGGCAGTGGAGTGCATCCTCGGGAAGTGGATACGCATTTCGCGCATGGCCGCGTGACGAACTGGTTTGGCGGCTCGTCGAACGCCAGCACGCAACTTTTGGATGCCATGCATTTCCGGGGCATGCTGCGCATTGCGGCACGAGTCAGCGGGGTGCGCACGTATGCTGCGGCTGATCATTTGCCGCAAACAGCCGCTGACCCAGAAGCTGCGGCAAAGGCGATGGACGCGCTGGTGGACGTGATCGTGCACAAATACGCGCCCCTGCCAGAGCGCTCACTGCGTGAGCTCATCAATATGCTGCGCGGTGGTGCGCCACAATGGGAAGCGCTGCGACCCGCGGCCTTTGTTCGCGCAAAAGCGCGACTGGCAAGCTGCACGATGGATGGAATCACTTGGTATTGGCCACAAGGCGAATCACCCACAGCCAAGCGCCACGCTGAAGCCGCGCAAACAGACACCGTACGCCTGCTCGCCCCGTTTGACCCCGTGGTCTGGGATCGCCGCCGCTTTGAGCTGCTCTGGGGCTGGTCCTATCGTTTTGAGGCCTACACACCCGCCCCGAAACGCATTCGCGGCTATTACGCCCTGCCTTTGCTCTGGCGGGATCAGGTGATTGGTTGGGGCAATTTGACCGTCATTGATGGCAAGCTGCAAACTGAGCTGGGTTATGTGACAGGTAAGCCGCCAAGAGACAAAGCGTTTCGCATTGCACTGGATGACGAGCTGGCTCGCATAGAAAGTTTTTTACTATTAAATACATAGCAAACTATGTATATTTCATATGGGCATATGACTGCTTTTAGTAAAAAATAGAGCGTCAGAAATCTTTGAAGCATTCAGCATCGTTTTTCACTGAACTGTCAAAAAAACATCACGCCGTTGTCATGTGGCGGATTGAAACTGATCATTACTTCAATCCCATGCGCTGCTCGCTGCAGCGCCCAAAGCATCATGAACAATTGCTCTTCCAAGCGTGTCTCACGCGCTTTTCTCATCAGCCTGTTTCTCCTGGCCAGCCTCTTCAGCGCACAAGCCTTCGCGCAGCTCACCGTCTATGTGGTGCGCCATGGTCAAACGGATTGGAACAAAGATGGCCGCATCCAAGGCGGCACCGACAATCCACTGAACGCCACGGGCCGCGAGCAAGCCACCACCATGGGTCGCTTGATGGCAGAAGTGAAAGTGGACACGGTTTACGTCAGCTCGCACCAGCGCGCGCGGCAAACGGCTGAAGTCTTCCAAGGTCGCACACCTATCGTCGCCATGGACGAACTGCGCGAGCGCTTCTTCGGCAAATTTGAAGGCGCGAATGACAAAGACCCTGCCATCGTGGCCGATTGGAACAAACGCCGCTTCACTTGGGCAGACGATATGGAAGGCGGCGAGACGCTAGAGAGCCAATCTAGGCGCGCCGAAGCCGCCCTGAAATCCATTCGCGAAAAGCACGCAAATGGCGGCACGGTGGTGATCGTCGGTCATGGCGGCATCAATCCCTTGCTCGTCTCGCATCTGATCGGCGTGTCGCCGAACGAGGGCGCTAGCGCCATCAACCAAGGCAATGACGAGATTTACCAAATCGTCCTCCCCAAAACTGGCGCAGCAGCCATTTGGAAGCTCATTCCTCGCAACAAATTGAACGAGCTTTGAACCCCACTCTTTCTGAGAAACCAAAAATGAACAAAACCCTTCTTGCCCCATCGCTCGCCTTCTTGGCAGCAGCCATCTTCAGCCTGCCCAGCGCCAAAGCGCAAACTGCCAACCCGGCAGAATTCCCCGCCACGCTCGCTGGCCACGCTTTCCTGCCCGCGCCCAGCTTCATCGCCGCGCCCGCAGATGCCCCCGCTGACCTGCGCATCAGCGGCAAATTCACCACCGGCGTGCGCGTGGAGCGGCTCGATAGCGTGGAAGGCCGCTCGGCCAATCGCCCCACAGGCATCTCCCTGCCCTTTGCCGGCCAGCCCCTGCAAGGCCACTCGGGCATCAAGCGCATGCCAGACGGCAGCTATTGGGTGTTGACCGACAACGGCTTCGGCTCGAAAGCCAACTCCCCCGACAGCATGCTTTTTTTAAACCGCTACACCATCGACTGGACAGCCGGCACACTCAACCGCATGCAAACCATCTTCTTGCATGACCCCGACAAAAAAGTGCCCTTTCGCATCGTGCACGAAGGCACGCCCAAGCGCTACCTCACGGGCGCAGACTTTGATACCGAAAGCTTTCAATTCGCAGGCGGCGCGCTGTGGATCGGCGATGAGCTCGGCCCTTGGCTGATCAAGGCCGATTTGAGCGGCAAAATCCTCGCTGTGTTTGAAACCCAAGTCGATGGCAAGCCTGCTCGCTCCCCCGATCATCCCGCCATCGTCACACCGGCCACGCCCAATGGCACTGTCGATTTCACGATTCGCCGCTCGCGTGGCTATGAAGGCATGGCCTCATCGCCCGATGGCAAAAAACTCTATGCCATGCTGGAAGGCCCCGTGTGGGACGCTGCCGCCAAGGATTGGGAAAAACTCAATGGCCGCGAATACCTGCGCGTGCTCGAATTTGATGTGGACACCGAAAAATGGACAGGGCGCCATTGGACATACGTGCTGGAAGCCAATGGTCTCGCGATTGGTGATTTCAACATGATCGATGCCACCACAGCGCTGGTGATCGAGCGCGACAACGGCGAGGGCACACCTGACAAAGCCTGTCCAACGGTGAATGGCGCGATCCAACGCGCCGAAAACTGCTTTCATGATTTGCCCAAAATCAAGCGTGTTTATAAAATTGAAATGACCGAGGCGAATGTCAACAACCCCGTTCGCAAAATCGGCTACATCGATTTGCTGGCCATCAACGACCCGCAAAACCTCGCTCGCAAACCCAAGCAAGATGGCAAGCTTAGCTTCCCCTTCTTCACGATTGAAAACGTCGATATCGTGGATGCCGATCACATCATCGTCGGTAACGACAACAATCTGCCGTTTTCAAGCAGCCGCAATCCTAATGAAGCGGATGACAATGAATTCGTCTTGCTGCGCGTGCCGCAGCTGCTGCAGGCGAAATGAAGCAGCACAATCACGCCCGCAACTGTCGCTGATTTAACAGTTGCTCGCACGGGTTTTGCAACAGCGTGGCGCGGCTACCCGAACTAACCGTACTTTCGTGGTAACTTTGCGGCTGGCTCTACGCGCTTCTTCTCGCGCAGCATGAAGAGATAGAGCCCTTCCACCTTCTCGCGTGCCCAAGGCGTTTTGCGCAGGAATTTTAAGCTGGAGGTCACGCTTGGCTCGCTTTGAAAGCAGCGCACCGGAATCTGCTGCGCTAAGCCTGGCCAATCGTAATGCGCATGCAACGCAGTCACGATGGCCTCTAGCGTGAGGCCATGCAGCGGATTACGGGCTTGGGGTTTAGGCTGAGCGGCAGGCAGAGCTGCAACGGGAGCGCCAGCGGGAGCTGTATTGCTGTGGATTGGTTCTTCAGACATGCTGTGATTTTGGCAGAAGCTTCAGACAAGGCTAGCGAGGGGCTCAGCCTTTAAAATCACCTGTTGCCTACAACTTCAGGACTCTTCGCGTGGACATTACACTTTTGATCAAAGCCGCCATCATGGGCATCGTGGAGGGCTTGACCGAGTTTCTTCCTATTTCTTCCACCGGGCATTTAATCTTGGCGGGCAGTTTGCTCGGCTTTACCGATGAGAAGGCCAAGGTGTTTGACATCGCCATTCAAACGGGCGCTATTTTTGCGGTGATCTTGGTCTATTGGCAAAAAATCCGAGACACCTTGGTCGCACTGCCTACTGACCAAAAAGCGCAGCAGTTTGCGCTGAATGTTTTTATTGCGTTTCTACCGGCAGTGGTGTTGGGGCTACTTTTTGGCAAGATGATCAAAGAAAATTTATTCACGCCCGTTGTGGTGGCCAGCACCTTCATCATTGGCGGTTTCATCATCTTGTGGGCGGAAAAAAGGCAGCAAACGGCCGTGCGTGTACACAGCGTTGACGACATGAGCGCGCTCGATGCATTGAAAGTCGGCTTGGTGCAATGCCTCGCACTTGTACCCGGCACGAGTCGCAGCGGCGCCACCATCATTGGCGGCATGCTGCTGGGCCTCTCGCGCAAAGCGTCTACAGATTTTTCTTTCTTCTTAGCGATGCCTACATTGATCGGGGCGGGTGTGTATAGCCTTTACAAAGAGCGACATATGCTCTCGATGGCTGATATTCCGATGTTTGCTGTTGGTTTGGTGTTTAGTTTCATCAGCGCCTGGCTTTGCGTGCGTTGGCTGCTGCGCTACATCTCCACGCACAATTTCGTGCCTTTTGCTTGGTATCGAATCGTTTTTGGCATTGTGGTGCTCGTCACCGCTTACACAGGATGGGTGAAATGGACAGCTTGAATACACCTACCGCCACACCCGCTCCCGCATGGGCGCAAGCCATGCGTCGCTGGACGGATTACCTCTCTAAAGATTTTCTGGGTGGTCCTCGTCCTTGGAAGTTTGCTTGGGTCATCAATTTTCAAAAAGCTGGCAGCTTTTTCTTCTTTGCTTATTTGATGTGGCATTACCAAAATAACAGCACTGCGGCCTGGGTCTATCTGGCGCTGCATGGCAGCTATGGTTTGGTGTGGATCATCAAAGACGTATCGTTTCCAGATCCCAACTGGCAAATGAAGATCACGATTGGCGGCGGTATCAATGCCTTTGTGAGTGTGTTGGGCTTGTATTGGCTGATCGGTTGGCTGCTGATCTCGGGCACTTCTCAGCCGACCTATCCCTTGCCGGATGTGGCTTGGTTTGGCTTGTGTATCACGCTGTGTATGCTCGGCTCGGTGATCATGATTGCAGCGGATGCACAGAAATATTACACACTGCGCCTGCAACGCGGCCTGATCACCGATGGCATGCACCGCTACCTTCGCCACCCCAACTATTTGGGCGAAATGATGATCTACGGTAGCTTCGCCATGATGGCTTGGCACTGGCTTGCTTTCGTGATTCTCGCTTGGGTGTGGCTCGGTTTGTTTGCCGTCAATATGGTGATGAAAGAGGCCAGCATGTCTCGCTACCCGCAATGGGCGGCCTACAAAAAACGCAGCTGGTGGTTGATTCCTTTCGTTCTTTAATGGCTCAAGATGACCACTGAGGCTGCGCTGATTCCTCCTCATTCGCCTTGGCGCATGAGTGTTGCCCCGATGATGGATTGGACGGATCGGCATTGCCGCTATTTCCACCGCTTGCTCACGAAAAATACCTTGCTCTACACCGAGATGGTGACGACGGGCGCTCTCTTGCATGGCGATGTGCCGCGCCATTTGGATTTCAACGATGAAGAGCATCCGGTGGCGCTGCAACTGGGCGGCAGCGAGCCCGATGATTTGGCCAAAGCTGCTAGATTAGGCGAGCAATGGGGCTATGACGAAATCAATTTGAATTGCGGCTGCCCGAGCGAGCGCGTGCAGCGCGGTGCGTTTGGCGCTTGCTTGATGAATGAGGCTGGCCTCGTTGCAGATGGTGTGAAGGCGATGGTGGATGCGGTGAGCATTCCAGTCACGGTGAAGCATCGCATTGGCATTGATAAGACAGAGAGCTACGATTTCGTGCGCGATTTTGTGGGTACAGTATCTGAGGCGGGCTGCAAAGTCTTCCTCGTGCATGCGCGCAATGCTTGGCTCAAAGGCCTGAGCCCCAAAGAAAACCGCGATATTCCGCCGCTGCGCTATGAGATGGTTTATCGCCTCAAAAAAGATTTCCCGCAACTCACGATTTGCATCAATGGGGGCATCACCACCTCAGCGCAAGTGCATGAACACTTGCGGCATGTCGATGGCGTGATGATTGGCCGCGAGGCTTATCACAATCCATATTGGCTGATGGATTGGGACAAGGAATTTTACGGCGATGCCTCCCAGAAAGCTCGCTCACGCGAAGAGATTGAAGCGCAGATGTGCGATTACATGGCGCGTCGCGCCGCGCAGTTTCAAACGTCCACGCATGCTATTTCTCGCCACATGCTCGGCCTGCGCCACGGCCAAGCAGGCTCACGCGGCTGGCGGCAGGTGTGGAGTGATCACAAGCTCAAAGGCGAAAATGCACACAGCATCAGCCAACAAGCGCGTGGCAGAATCCCGCTGCCTCAATAGTCGCGTTTTTTCTGACTACTTTTGCCTTTTTGCATCGGGCCAACCGCCTTACGCATCAACATCAGGAGCGACAAGGCGATCACTGCGCCGGCGACGGCTAAACCGAGTGACGACATATGGAAGCCTTCCGAAATTTTGGCGCCACTGATTTGCTCAGCTACAAAATCTCCGCCAATGAACGCACCAAACATACCCACCAAAATATTTTCAATTTGCGCACTGCGAACAGGCGCTTTCATCATGAGGGTACAGAGCCAACCCGCCACAGCGCCGATGGCGCACCAGATATAAACGTTGATACATTTCCCCAAAGCCCCGATATGAGACACGCTGATACTGACAGGCTTTGATCAAATGTCCTAATGATCTATTTTGTGTGTCTGGATGTGTGCTGATTTTCTGACACATTTAAAGGAGATTTAGCGAATTTCCCCTTATATAATCTACATAGTATGCTATTTAATTTATAGCACCTAAACCCGCCTCGCCTGCTCCACGCCCGACACCTGCGCCACGCCAGCCAGCGCCTTGGCCAATTGCGCTGCATCTTGAATGTCCACCGTGAGTGTGATCCAGCTGGCACCTTGCGCCACATGCTGTTGCACGCTGCGCACAGGCACCTTCTCTTTGGAAAACACCTCGGTCACATCGCGCAGCAAGCCGCTTCTTTCGCCGCCAATCACCCGCACATCCACGGCATAGCTGGTTCCTGATTTAGTAGCACCCCAAGCAACATCGACAAGGCGTTCGCCCTCTTTTTCTACCAAACTACGCAATGTGGAGCAAGCTGCGCGATGAATACTCACGCCTTTGCCCCGCGTCACATAGCCCACGATACGGTCTGGCGGCGAGGGTTTACAGCATTTGGACAATTGTGTGAGCAAGCTGTCCACCCCCACCACCAGCACGCTACCGGTGGCCTTCGAGGGTGTGATTTTCTCAGCCACACGGTTCGTGCGCAACAACACTTGTTCGTCGTCGCTCACAGTGATAGGCGCAGCAGGCCGCAGAAACTGTTCAATCGTGCGCACAGAAAACTCATCTTTGCCCACCACTTCAAACAAGCTTTCCGCCGTCTTGAAGCCAAGCTGCGCAGCCAGATCGTCAAACTTGAGCGCGGTTTTGCCTTCGCGCTGCAAGAGCTTTTCCACCAACTCACGGCCTCGCGCCACCGTTTCTTCCAATTGAAGCGCATTAAACCAAGCGCGTACCTTGGCCTTGGCGCGCGGGCTGGCTAGGAAATGCAGCTCGGGGTTGAGCCAATCGCGGGAAGGCCCGCCTTCTTTCGCGGCATTGATCTCCACCGTTTGGCCATTGGACAGCGGCGTGTTCAAAGTCACCATATGGCCATTCACGCGAGCCCCTCGGCAGCGGTGGCCCAGATTGGTGTGGACAGCGTAGGCAAAATCCACCGGCGTGGCACCTTGGGGCAAATCCACAATCGCTGCATCCGGCGTGAGCACGTAAATACGGTCATCCAGCACATCGGTGAGCTTGGCATCGCCAGAAATGTCTTGCTGCCAGGCCAGCAATTGGCGCAGTACAGCAATCTTCGCGTCATAGGTGCCGCTAGCGCTCACGCCCGCGTAGCCTTTCGTGCCCGCCTCTTTGTAAGCCCAATGCGCAGCCACGCCGGTTTCGGCATGCTCATGCATCGCTGCCGTGCGAATCTGAATTTCAAGAGGATGGCCTGTGTCATCCCGCACCACGGTATGCAAGCTCTGATAGCCGTTAGATTTTGGCTTGGCAATGTAATCGTCAAACTCGCCCACCATCGGCTCATACAGCTCATGCACACGGGAGAGCGCTGCATAACAAGCTTGCGTCTCAT
>JANMDE010000061.1:0-12065 GCA_031376105.1 Variovorax sp.
AACATCGGGCTCTTTTGCTCAATCGAGCGCTTACAGTTTATTGACCGGGCGAGCCAAACGCGGTCGGCACAAGAGGTTGTGCAAAGCCACCTAACACACCCACAGCAGCAGCTCTGTATTTCGGTGCTGAGGTCGAAACGCCATCCCAGACGGCAGAGGTTTGCGGTGCAGCGCCACCAAAGGCGACACCAGCATGGTTAGGGAATGCTGTGGTTACACCCGTCGATCCTTCGGCCACGGTGATGACAGTGCCGTCGCTGGCCGTGATGACAGCACCAGCACGGTAGTTGAACCAAGTGATGACTTTGCCTGTTGGATCAAACAACACCACCGCATCGCCGCCGCCCAAGCCCTGCCCGCCAGTTGCCACCACGGTCACTGTAGTCACTCCAGTTAAGCCCCATGCCGCTCTGAATGCAGCTTCACCATTCGTGACGTTGGACACGATCAGGCGCTGGCCAGCAGGCAGAGAAACAGCTGGGAATGTGGCCACCGTCGATGTGTTGAAGTTTGCCCCGTCGTCATGCCACTTCCAGCCTGTCAAATCAATGGCTGCCGTACCAAAATTAAATAGCTCAAAAAAATCACCACCAGAGGCATTGGAGTTCACCTCGGTGATCAGCAAGGTGGGCGTAGTTGGTGGGGCAGGTGAGGCAGGGGGAGCGGTTGTGAAATTCAAGCTTGTGGTGCTGGTGATACCCGCAAATGGGTTACCTGCGGTGTCTTTGATCACGCTGCTTGCCAAGGTAACGGAATAAGTAACGCTTCTCAGAAAATCTGCACTTGGATTGATATTGGCGGTGTTGCCGCTGAAGGTGACTTGCAATGTGTCCGTCACGTTGATAATCCGGGTGTCAGTTCCTCCGCTGATCACAATGCTTCCCACACCGGCCACGACAGGCTCATTAAAATTGAGCAAAATACGGCTGCTGGTGATGCCCGTCGCATCGTCCACAGGGCTGGTGCTGACCAAGGTAGGAGCGGCGTTATCCACGACACCGCGCGTTGTGAATGTGATGGCCGTGGTGCTGGTGTTAGCAGGAGAATTGTTGCCTAAGCTGTCTTTGAGCAAGCCGGCGGGAAAGGTAATGAAGTAGTTGGTTCCTGGCTGCAAATCGGCAGTTGGATTGATCATCACGGTGTTTCCACTGATCTTGACCTGCGCGGTATCGCCGATGGGAATGCTGCGCACATCGCCTGCTCCGTTGCTCACAGTGATGTTACCCGTGCCTAAAACCACAGTCTGGTTAAAAGTGAGGTATAGATTGCTACCGACACCTACAGCACTCGCGCTGACAGTTGGCGCGTAGACCAGCAACTCTGGGCGACCTGGCCCCCCGCCGATTTCGCTCACCACATAAATGTTGCCTGAGCCATCCATGGTCATGCCTTCGTTTTGCGCTGTTGCGCCAACCATCAAAGTACCGATCAGATTGCCAGAACGATCCATCTTCACAATCTTGCCATCGGGCGCACTCAGAATCATGATGTGGCTGTAATCTGCAGCGGTAGCCGTCACGACATTCGACAACGCAAACACATCGTTGTGCGCACTGAGCCCAGTTTTGGTGGGATCAAACAAGTTGACCGAGTTATCCGCAGTAGGCGAACCGTTTGAGGCTGTTGTAGCCGTGAAATTGATCGTCGTTTGGAACACGCCGGAAGGGCCAGACTCTTTCACTGCAATATAGCCATTGGTCATCGGGTCGTAGCTGATGCCCTCAATACCAATATTGCCGATGGTTGTACCCAGCTTGACGGTTCGCACCACACCTGTGTTTGTGCCACCGAGCGTAGTGTTAGGAACATAAGTGAACTCGTTCACTTGGCGATAGCGCTCTTCGACGAGTACGAATTTACCGCCACCAATATAGGCGATGCCCTCTGGATCATAAAAATAGGTGCCTTGTGGCTTGGTGGCATCCTGAGCCAACGTCATTGAATTGATCAAGACGCCTTGTTTTGTGACTTGCGCAATGGAAGTGCCACCATCACCGACAACAAACAGCGTATCGGTGTCTTTGTTGTAGGTCACACCTGAGGCTTCTTCTGCCAACAGATTGACGCCTGTGCCGACGGGAAGGCTATAACGCCCAACTTGCGTGTAATTGGCTAGTTCAAAACTGCTTTGACTGTCTTTGAAGGCAACAGTCGGGTTGGTGAAAGCTATTGCTGTGCTTGTCGGCGCAACTGTGCTGTCAGATCCACCACCGCAACCGGCGAGCAAACCCAGACTTAGCAGTGAAGCTGAGCATGCATGAAGTAAAAATTTTCGCATGAATCATCTCATTTAATAAAAGTGTAAAAGTATTGTGAATGTTAATAAGCAAATGCTTCAAACTCATGACACACGAAACAGTCAGGGTTGATCAAAGCACATGTGCTGTTCAAGACAGGATGTCGTCGTTTGCTTGATACGTCTCTATCAAACAAGCACTTCACAAAAGCTTCACAGATTAGAAATATGACTGTCATAAATGCTCGGCATCATCTGCGCATCTGTTGAAATATTCATCACTTTCGTTCGCCTGGAGAAAATAATGGCCAAAGATTTTTCACAAATGGAAGACTCCAATCTGTCTGCCAACCCTACAATCCATGACGTTTCAGACCCTGCTCGTCGCCTTTTCATGCGCGGTGGCGTGGCGCTGGCAGCGGGTGGTTTGTTCAGCGGCTTGGCGGGTTGCGCCAACACCGGTGCGGCTGGCTCCGCGCCCTTGGTAGGCTTTAAAAGCGTACCGATCAGCACGCTAGATCGCGTGGTCGTGCCAGAGGGCTATACCGCGCAAGCCATGGCAGCTTGGGGTGAGCCGATTGGCTTGGCTGGCAACATGCCCGCCTTCAAAGGCGATGCCACCAATACCGCCGCCGAGCAAGAGGCGCAGATCGGTATGCACCACGATGGCATCCATTTCTACCCGCTAGGTGAGGGCGCTGAAGTCAACAAACGCGGCCTTTTGGTGATGAACCACGAATACACCGACGATGGCCTGCTGCATGCAGATGGCATGAAAACTTGGACAGCAGAAAAAGTTAAGAAGGCCCAAGCTGCCCACGGTGTCAGCGTGATTGAAGTACGCGAAACCGCAGGCAACTGGGAAGTGATTCGCCCTTCTCGCTTTGCTCGCCGCTTCACTGCCAACACCCCGATGACGATTGCTGGCCCTGCCGCTGGCCATGCGCTTATGAAAACCGCAGCCGATGCAACGGGTACTCGCGCGCTCGGAACGCTCAACAACTGCGCCAGCGGCATCACCCCTTGGGGCACTTACCTCACCTGCGAAGAAAACTTCATTGGCTACTTCAGCGGTGGTGACACCTTGAGCGAGCACGAGCGCCGCTGGGGCTTGCGAAAAGGCGGTAATGGTTACCGTTGGCATGAGCACGATGAGCGCTTTGATGCAATGAAGAACCCGAACGAGCCCAATCGCTTTGGCTGGGTCGTCGAAATTGATCCGATGGATCCCACCGCTGCGCCTATCAAACGCACTGCCATGGGCCGTGCTGCGCACGAAGGCGCAACCACCGCAGTGACCAAGAGCGGCCATGCCGTGGTGTACATGGGCGAAGATGCCCGCTTTGAATACATTTATAAATTTGTCAGCGAACGAAAAGTGCGCCCTGCGACTGCCACACAAACTGCAGCGCAAGTCAATCGGAATTTGCTCGACGACGGTATTTTGTATGTCGCAAAATTTAATGACAATGGCACAGGCGAGTGGCTACCCCTGATTCAAGGCATTGGCCGTCTGACCACCGCCAATGGCTTTAAAGACCAAGGCGATGTAGTGATCCGCACACGCCAAGCCTCTGATCTGCTGGGTGCCACGAAGATGGATCGCCCCGAGTGGATCGATATCGACAAGCAAGGCTGGGTCTATTGCACACTCACCAACAACAGTAACCGCGCTGGTGTGAATCAGCCCACCATTGACGCAGCCAATCCCCGCGCCAATAACACCATGGGCAACATCATTCGCTGGAAAGATGAGGGCGATTTTGATGGCGACAGCTTCCGCTGGAACCATTTCGTGCTCGCTGGCGATCCGCAAAACACCCGTGCTGATGCCAAAGGCAATATCAAGGGCGATATGTTTGCCTGCCCCGATGGCCTATGGACCGACGCACGCGGCGTGCTCTGGATTCAAACAGATATGTCTACCTCTGCCATGGGCAAAGACGATTTGGCTCGTATGGGAAACAACGCCATGCTTGCTGCCGACGTGACCACCGGCGAAATCCGCCGCTTCCTCACCGGCCCTGCCGGCTGCGAAATCACGGGTGCCACCGGCACACCCGATGGAAAGACAATGTTCATCAATATTCAGCACCCTGGCGAAAGCCCCAGTGAGCGCAGCAACCCCGATGCGCCGATGGCCATCTCCAACTGGCCTTTCAACAGCCGCCCGCGCTCGGCCACGGTGGCGATCCGACGCAAAGACGGTGGCGTGGTGGGCACCTGATGCTTTGACTGTAAGCCCTCCCTTGTGAGGGCTTTTTTATGGCTTCATTACAAACAAAGGATAACATCATGAAAGACATTCCCGTACCTACATTGGCTTTATCGCCAACGGGCTTGCCCAGGGGGTCACTTCATCCATCTTTTTCGCAAAACCCTTCAAACCTGGACCACTCGCTTGCTCCCCAACCTGCCAAATTACAAGTAATCTGGGCGAAGCATCTGGACCAGGTGCGCCAAGCTCAAAAGTTGCGCCATGACATCTTTGCTGGCGAAATGGGCGCGTCTTTGGCCACACCAATCGCAGGATATGACGTAGATCGGTTCGATGATTTTTGCGAGCATTTGCTGGTATCGGATCAAACCACTGGCGATGTGGTTGGCACGTACCGCTTGCTCACGCCTGCTCAGGCCATCCGAGCCGGCGGCCTGTATACCGAAACCGAATTTGAGATCAGCTCTTTGCATGCGATGCGCTCGCAAATGGTGGAGCTAGGTCGCAGCTGTGTGCATGCAGACTTTCGAGGCGGTGGTGTGATCATGGCTTTATGGGGAGCGTTGATGCAGTTCATGGTGAATAATCGCTTGGGGTGCATGATAGGTTGCGCCAGTATCCCGCTGCTGTACAACGGACGTATCGGCGGCGATGTGGCCAGTAGTATTTGGGCAAAGGTCTCGCAGACTCAGGGCATCGATCCTGCCTTCGCTGTGACGGCCCACACGCCTTTGCCTGTGGACCAATTTGACCAAAGCTTGGACGTTGAGCCGCCTGCGCTGATCAAGGGTTACTTGCGTCTGGGCGCGCGCGTCTTGGGTGCGCCCGCATGGGATCCTGATTTCAATACGGCTGATCTGCCGATGCTGATGCGGATTCAGGATCTGCCTTCGCGCTACAGAAAACACTTCCTGAGTCATTGAGCGCTTCAAATGTGTGAGAGCTAATATGCCATTTGCCTTGTTATGTGACTGTCACGCCACTGACACAAAACAAGTTGACACTTCATGCGCTATATTGCCTCACATCCATGACAAACGCATTCAAAAAGAAGCTGCCAGCTGCGAGCAGTAACAACACACCCTATCTCAACCGGGATCATAGCCTGCTGGCATTCAACCATCGGGTATTGGAGTGGGCTAGGCGCAGTGATGTTCCGCTGCTGGAGCGGCTGCGCTACTTGTGCATCGTCTCCTCGAATCTAGACGAGCTGTTTGAAGTACGCATCGCGCCACATTTGGTGGCGTATACGAGTGGCGACAAAAAAGGCAGTGTGTCGGTCGATAGTTTTGTGGCCTTGCACGCAAGTGCACAGGCTTTGGTGATGGAGCAGTATGCGCTTTTTAATGGCGAGTTGACGACGCAGTTTGAGCGCAATGGCATTTCTATCATTGCCCATGGTGAGCGCAATGCTGAGCAACGCAAGTGGGTGAAGAAATTTTTTGAAGAAGAGGTGCGACCTTTGCTCATGCCCGTGTCGCTGGATCCCGCGCATCCCTTCCCACAGGTGGCCAGCAAATCGCTCAATTTTATTGTGGAGCTGGGTGGACGCGATGCTTTTGATCGCGCGAATGCGATTGCGATTGTGAAAGTGCCGCGTGTCTTGCCTCGATTGATTGCACTGCCTGTCAAGCTATGTGGCAAACAACGCTTGTTTATCTCACTGTCTAGCGTAATTCGGGCGCATTTGGCTGATTTGTTTCCTGGTCGCGAGATGGGCCAGTTTTCCCAGTTTCGCGTCACACGCCATTCCGATATGGCGATTGATGAAGAGGATGTTAAAAACCTGCGTATGGCTTTGCGGCAAGGCCTGCAGGAGCGCCACTACGGCGTCGCCACCCGCGTGGAGGTTTCGGCCAATTGTTCGCCCAAGTTGTATGAATTGCTCTTGCAACATTTTGAGCTACCTCAGTATGCGTTGTATCGCGTCCCTGGCCCCGTGAATCTAGTGCGTTTTGGGCAATTGATCGACCTGGTCAATGAGCCTAAGCTCTGCTTTTTGCCTTATGTGCCCTCTTACCCTGCCAGCATGCAAACCACCGTGCGCGGCTTGTCGGTCTTTGATCGCCTCAAGCAAGCCGATGCGATGGTGCATTTGCCCTATGAGAGCTTCGATGCCGTGGTGGATTTTTTGCGCGAAGCGGTCTATGACCCGAAGGTGCTAGCTATTCGCCAAACGATTTACCGCACGGGCTCTGATTCCGTGATGATGGAGTTGCTCTGCGAAGCGGTGCGTCGCGGCAAAGAGGTGTTGGTTGTGGTGGAGCTAAAAGCACGCTTTGATGAGGAAGCCAATATCAATTGGGCAGAGCGCTTAGAGGCCATTGGCGCGCAGGTGGTGTATGGCGTGGTGGGCTTGAAAACGCATGCCAAGATGCTCCTCATTACGCGCAAAGAAGGCAAGCAATTGCGCCGCTATGGCCATTTGTCTACTGGCAATTACAACCCGCGCACCGCTCGTCTTTACACCGATCTGAGCCATTTCACCTCTGATGAAGCGCTCACTTCGGACATGGAGCAACTCTTCATTCATCTGGCCAGCCAAAGCCATGTGCCGCGCTTGAAGAAAATGTGGATGGCACCGTTTCATTTGCAAGAGCAGTGGATTGCGCAGATCAAGCGTTTAGCGGTTGCTGCTTTGAAGGGCAAGCCCACGCGATTGATCGCCAAGATGAATTCGCTCACCGACGAGCCCATCATGGATGCTCTGGTGAGCGCAGCTCAGGCTGGCGTGCAGATTGATTTGATCGTGCGTGGCGCTTGCATGCTTCCCGCCGAATTGGCTGGCTTCACCGAAAATATTCGTATTCGATCTGTGATAGGTCGTTTCCTCGAGCATTCACGCGTGTTTTATTTTCGCAGTGGAGAGGATGAGCAGCTCTATCTTTCCAGCGCAGACTGGATGAATCGCAATATGCTGCGACGCATTGAACTGGCTTGGCCCGTGACCGATCCAATCCTGCGCCAGCGTATCGTGGATGAATGCCTAAGCGCATACCTGCATGATGGTGTGGATGCATGGCAAATGCAGCCTGATGGTCAATACCAACCCACCCACAACACGCCCGGTGGCCACAGCGCACAACAGGCCTTGATGGCACGCTACCGAAAAACCAGTTAATTGAATCAGATGCCTATGGATATGCTGTTGTGGCGACATGCCGAAGCTTTGGATGCGAGCGACGATCAACCTGAAGATATGTTGCGCCCGCTGTCCCCGCGTGGTAACAAACAGGCGCAGCGTATGGCCAAATGGCTCGATCAACACATGCCGGACGGCATGCGCATTTTGTGCAGCCCTGCTGTGCGATGTGAAAGCACGGTCGCAGCTTTGCGGCGCAAATACAAAATTTGCCCTGGGCTTGCGCCCGAGGGTAATGTGCAAGACGTACTCGAATTGGCGCAGTGGCCAGATGCGCGCACACCCGTGCTGATCGTGGGGCATCAGCCTATTTTGGGGCAAGTAGCGGCCCAATTGCTGGGTCTGCCGGTGCAGGGGTTGTCCGTGCGCAAAGGTTCAGTTTGGTGGCTGCGCAATCGCATCCGTTTGGATGTGCAAACCACGCTTTTGCACTGTGTACAGTCGCCCGACGTGCTTTAGTGTCCTAACGCTTCGCCAGCGTCATCAAATCGCTTCCACTCGCAAGGACCAACTGGTTTTTTGCCACGCCAGTATTTCCTGTTGTAGCAAATGCATGGACTGCGGAAATCGCGTAGCCCAGTTGCCCAAGTATTGCAAGCTGAAGCAACGTGAGCTCACATCACAATGCAATCGCATGCCTCTGAGCATGGGCGTCACTCGGGCATGGCAGAGCAACACTGCCAAGCGCAGGCTGATCAGCTGCTGCATAAAGCGAATATCGTCAAAGTCTGCGTCGAGCTTGCGCAGCTTGCCTTTGTGACCCAACACCAGCAAACTAAGCCGATGTAACTCGTTGTTAGAAAACCCGGGCACATCTGCGTTTTCTACAATGTAGGCGCTGTGCTTATGACTATCGCTATGGGAAATGATCGTGCCTACTTCATGTAGTTGACTCGTCCAACGCAATTTGCGCATATGGCGCTGGCGTTGCTCGGAGGCATCGTCGACACTTGCGAGCATATCTTCAAAAAAATGGGTGGCCACTTGTTGCACACGCAGCGCTTGCTGCGCATCGACCTCGAAGCGACGCGCCAGCCGCTCGATTGACTGGCTACGAATGTCCGATGTGGCACTGTCGCGTCCCACCAAATCATGCAGCACCCCATGGCGCAGCCCTGTTGCCATGGCCCGCAGACGCTGGATGCCTAGCAATTCAAAAACAGCAATCAAGACACTCAGGCCGGCACCCAGCACGGGCCTGCGATCATCTTTGAGGCCTGCCAAGCTAAGTTTGTCAATATGTCCTGCGCTTTGCAGTTGTTGGCGTAACGACGCAAGCCCGGCTGCCTCGATCCAGCCTTCTGGTTGCCCTGCTTGATGCAAGATGTCAGCGATTGCGCCTATGGTGCCTGCCGACCCATAGGCTGCCGTCCAACCTTGTGAAAACCCCGTAATGGCTTCATCGAGCACGGCTTTAGCAGCCACAATAGCTGTGTCAAACGCTGCCGCATCCAGTCGTCCGTTGGGGAAGTAACGCTCCGCCCAGACCACGCTACCCACTCGATACGATTCCATCGCTGTGGGCTGGACGCCCGTGCCCACGATCAGCTCGGTCGAGCGCCCGCCAATGTCCATCACCAAGCGTTTTTCTTGGGGGCCCTCAAGCACCTGCGACACCCCTTGGTAAATCAAGCGCGCTTCTTCGCGCCCGGATATCACTTCAATGGGAAAGCCAAGCAGTTGCTCGCCTTTTTTGAGGAAAAGATCGCGATTACGTGCCTCGCGCAGCGTTTGTGTGGCTACAGCGCGCACCTGCTTGGCTTGAAAGCCTGCGAGGCGCTCACCAAAACGAGCCAAAGTGGCCCAGCCGCGCTGCATAGCCTCTAGTGTGAGATGGCGCTGATCATCCAGACCTGCCCCCTGTCGCACCGTTTCTTTGAGGTAATCCACCCGCTGAATATTGCCGTGGTCCAAGCGCCCAACTTCCATGCGGAAGCTGTTAGAGCCCAAATCCACGGCACAGATCAAACTTCCTTCTTCCATGCTGCCCAGTGTGTGTTGAGATTGAGTCAACACCTTATCACGGAAAAGCCGAACCACCGACATGCATCATCCAATCACACGACCATCCAGACTGATCATCGATTGGGTCACGAAGGCCGTGGTCAGGCGACCGTTGTCGATATCGATGAGAAATCCCTCCAAATCCATGCTCTGGCGGCGAACAAATGCTTCGTAAACAGCATTACGAGAGAGATTTTTGGCTGACAGCATGATTTGCGCCGTGTAGCGCGCAGAAATATAGCCTGCCAAGCTCAAGGCCGTGGGGGGTTCATCAAAGTACTTGTTAAGCGCTTCTCTGTAGCGCCTAGCGATCTTTACCGAGGACGACACCACGGGAACCGCTTGCGTGCCGATGACGGGCACATGGCGGCCACCATTCATCTGGAGCGCTGTTTGTAAGTTCACATCGGCCAAAGCCACGATATAGCGGATACCACTGCTGCGGCTCCAGCCTTGCGTGAACTGCACCAACTCAGGCGTGCCGCCCACAAAAAGAATCAAAGGCACCGAGGTGGCGCTGATTTGCTGAGCTTGTGCTTTCAGATCGGCTTGAACGGGCATTTCTCGCAGCGCCAAATTCATTTTTTGAGCAATGCGCTTGATGTCTTCCGAATTGCCGCTACGCTCGCGCTCGCTTTGGTAAACCACCGTGAGGCTGCGTATGCCGACCGTCGTCATGTTTTTCAAGGCGTGGTGAATCTGTTGCTCGCGACCAGAGAAAATGGGGAAGGTACCGCGGCTGATGTCAATCGCTGAGTTTTGCAGCCAAGGCGCTGCATGTGCCAATTCGTTACGCTCCGCGCTGTTTTTGATTGTCAACTCGGCGGCAAGCGGATCAGCGCAGCTGCCAAATGCGCTCACACAGCTGTCGTCATCCCGAAGTTGCAACCAAGCTGCATCCCGCTGAGCCGCACTGCCATCGGTCTCTATCACCAGATGGCGCACGCGCTGGCCGCGCAGCCCGCCAGCCGCATTGATTTCTTGCCAGGCTGCACGGCTGCCGATCACGAAGTCTTTCGAAATATCTTGGTAAGCGTTGGAGGTATCGGCAATTTGCCCCACCATCGGGCCGCGACCGTTGCCACCTTGGGCGCTCGTCCATGGGCTAACGCTTGCCAGCACAGCCGCCGTGCCGCCCATCTGTAGCAAGCTGCGGCGATGCAACTTGATGTATTGGGACACTAATTTCACTCTGTTATTCATAGCAAACTCTCTATACTTAATAAGGGCAATCAGGGGTTTTTTTATAAAAAAATAGCAGCTGAACGCATTTTTGCGGCATCCACACGCCGTGCATTTCAGAACTCTCGTATAGGTTAAAACCCTTAGGTGTCATGGCCATGAAGCGGGCGTGACAAATTGATGACAATCCCACAACACGTGACTGTCATTAAACTGTCACATTCAGGCTCTACAGTTTGGCCATCAACAAGCCGCTCGGCGGTGTTTTTTTACCAAGGTGTTCACTATGAATCGTTTTTTTAAAGCAGGTCTCATCAGTTTGGCAGCAGGTTTGGCTTTCGCAGCCAACGTATCGGCTCAGGAAATCACAGGCGCAGGCGCATCCTTCCCTGCGCCGTTGTACTCCAAATGGGCGGCGGATTACAACAAAGCCACGGGCGTGAAGATCAATTACCAATCGGTGGGCTCAGGCGCTGGCCTGCGCCAGATCGAAGCCAAGACGGTAGACTTCGGCGCCTCCGACATGCCTTTGAAGGACGATGAGCTGAAAGCCAAAAATTTGGTGCAATTTCCCACCGTGATCGGCGGTGTAGTGCCAGTGATCAATGTGAAGGGCATCAACCCAGGTCAACTGCGCTTGAACGGTCAAGTGCTGGGTGATATCTTCTTAGGCAAGATTACCAAGTGGAACGATGCCGCCATCAAGGCTTTGAATCCTTCCGTGAACCTGCCAGATGCAGATATTTCCCCCGTGCGCCGCGCTGATGGCTCGGGCACGACCTTCATCTTCACCAACTATCTCTCCAAAGTCAATGCTGAGTGGAAAAGCAAAGTGGGCGAGGGCACAGCCGTGAACTGGCCTGTGGGTGCGGGCGGCAAAGGCAATGAAGGCGTGGCCGCATTTGTGGGCCGTTTGCCCAATTCGATTGGCTACCTTGAATACGCTTATGTGAAGCAAAATAAACTCAACTTCGCTCTCATGCAAAATATGGATGGTAAGTTCGTTGCACCGGATGACGACACCTTCAAAGCTGCTGCTGCGGGCGCGGATTGGAACAAGAGTTTCTACCAAATTCTTACGCAACAGCCCGGTGCAGCCTCATGGCCCATCAGTGGCGCGACCTTCATTGCGGGCCTATCCAAAGGACCACTCGAAGATAGCCAAACCTTGGTCGTGGCCAGCGTCTCTTC
Organism: Variovorax sp.; assembly: GCA_031376105.1. Taxonomy (GTDB): domain Bacteria; phylum Pseudomonadota; class Gammaproteobacteria; order Burkholderiales; family Burkholderiaceae_C; genus JANMDU01. The sequence continues at coordinate 11,974 of JANMDE010000061.1, forward strand.
TTTGACCGCGGCCGGTGGGACGGTCGCTGTTGTCAATGGAGATGTTCGCTATACTTCTGCAGCGGATTTTGTCGGCGAGTTCAAATTCACCT
>JANMDE010000066.1:0-2366 GCA_031376105.1 Variovorax sp.
GCTGCTATCCAACCTTATCCTGAAACAACCAGTCTCAAGACAAGAGTGCATCTGCGCGACGATGGCATCAGGCCATTTATCGAGCTAGAGCCGACGGATCATCCACTAGCTATTGAGCAACGCGAAGGCATTAACGCTGTGCGGCTGGCTGAAATTTACGCTCTTGTGGTACATGGAGCGTAGTGGTTGCCGTTGTTTGGCGCTGAACACGAGCGGCAGCATTGAGAGCATTGGTCAAAGCTGGGTTGGGTTGAAATTTCCCAAATACAGTCTGAGCCAAAGATGTGAAATCTCGATGAGACACGCGGAATGTGTTTTCGCTAGGTGTTGATTCTTGAACCATTGTGGCCATCTTTTGTGACAGTTTGGCGCATTAAGTCTGATTACTGCGGATACCCCAGCGCTGCTTGGCCAAAGCCTTCCGCTGCGCGCCAGCCGGGTTGTTTTAAGAAGAGGTTGATGACCATGCCGCCGGGGTTGTAACTGGGCCAAGACTTACCGGGGTTTTGTTTTTCCCATTCAGCTTTGATTTGTGCGCCAGTTTTGTAGTGGGGCACTTTGCTGGCGTAGGCTGACAGGGATGCGCTGCGCCAGCCGCTATCTTTGATGCTTGGCCAGAGCTTGTCGGCGTGGCCTATGTTCCAAGCCGGATCGACCCTCCAGGCTTCGTGGCCGAGCACGTCGCCGAAGATGAAGAGGCGGCCATCATAGATTTGCCAAGCGGTGGGATCCGAGCCGAGCTTGACGGCGAAGGCCGCGCCGCTGGCGCAAAAACCGCCGTATTGCGGTTCGTATTGGGTGGTGTTGGCTTCAAAGAGGGCTTTGTTTTCCGCACTGGCAAAGTAGTAGGCGCGCTCGGGGAGCTTGACCTGATGCTGCGCCGACCCTTTGATGGGCTTGCCTTGCGTGAAATAGGCCACAGGGTCATAGCCGAGCAGCATGACGGGATCACTGGTGCCGTTTTTCACGGTGGCATACGGCGTGCCGCAGCCTGCCAGCAGGGTGGTGAGAGTCAAGGCGGCGAGCGCGAGAGTACGGGTGAGCCATGTGTGCATGGGTTGCTCCTTGGCAGGCGGGGACAGTTGGGGTATGCAGGGAAAAGTAAATCAGGCGATCAAGGTGATGGGCTCGATCGCATCGCCTTGCGGCAAGATACGCCCAATCTTGCAGGTGTGCAAGTAGCCCGCGATCTTGAGCGCTTCTATGCAGGCGTCCACGCGCTCTGCGGGCACGCTGGCGAGCAGGCCACCGGCGGTTTGTGGATCAAAGATCAGGGGGTAGCGCGGGTGTTTGACGAACGCTTCTTGATTTCGTATGGCGCGGCGCAGGCGCACATTGGCACTTTGCAGGGAGCTGGTGATGCCGGCCTCGACGCATTCTTGCGCGCCGTCGAGCAGGGGCAGGGCGGCCATGTGGATTTCTGCGTCGACTTCGGAGGGGCGCGTCATCTCGACCAAATGGCCGAGCAGGCCAAAACCGGTTAAATCGGTGCAGGCAGTGGCACCGTGCTCGCGCAGCACTTGTGCGCCGACTCGGTTGCTGATCACCATGCTTTGCAGTGCGGCATCGATCCAGCGGCCTTTGGCAAACAGCCTGTCTTTCGCGGCAAACAAAGTGCCTGTGCCAATCGGTTTGGTGAGGATCAGCACGTCACCCGGCTTCATGCCGCCTTTTCTTAAAATAGCTTCGGGCTTGTCTTCGATCAAACCGTTGACAGCGAAACCCAGCGCCAGCTCTTTGCCTTCGCCCGTGTGCCCGCCCACGAGGGAACAGTCAGCCTCGTTCAGCACCTCCAAAGCGCCCGTCATCATTTGGAAAAGCACGTCTTCCACCTTAGCATCCATGCCGGGCGGCACTGTGCACACGGCGGTGGCGGTCTGGGCTTGGCCACCCATCGCCCAAATATCGCCGAGCGAATGGTTGGCGGCCACTTTGCCGAAGATATACGGATCGTCAATGAAGGCGCGGAAGAAATCGACCGAATGCACCATGGCCATGCCGGGCGGCACACGCACCACGGCGGCATCGTCCGGGTCTTTCAGGCCAATCAACACATCATCGCGCTGCACGGGGTGCAAATTGCTTAAAGCGCGTTGCAAAATAGTCGCCCCTACTTTAGCGCCGCAGCCGCCGCAGCGCATGGCTATCGCTGAGATGGCTTGCAGGGATTCTTCGGAGCTGAGTTTGACGGCGCTAAGCGCGTTGCTGGAAGGTGCTGGCTGGGCAGACATCTCAGGAAACTCGCTAAATTTGCGCATGAAGCGGCGGTCAATCCAGTCTTTCCATTGCCAGACCCATTCGCCTGCAAACCCGAGCCAGCCGCGCGAGGCGATGGCGTATTTGTCGCCGGTGCTGATCAGGGCGAG
>JANMDE010000112.1:0-1676 GCA_031376105.1 Variovorax sp.
GTGAGAATCCGCATGCCGCTGAAAGCCAAGGCATCTCGGTGGCTGCCACGCGCACCTGTGCGATCGTGGCAGGCTCGGCGCTGATGGGCATCGCGGGAAGTTTTCTCACGCTCGCCGCTTTCAACGCTTTCTTCTTCAACATGGTCAACGGCCGAGGTTGGATTTGTGTAGCGCTGGTGGTATTCGCAAGTTGGCGGCCCGGCAAGGCTTTGCTCGGGGCGCTGCTTTTCGCATTCTTCGACGCACTCCAACTGCGCTTACAGCAATCGGGCACCGCCGTGCTGCCTTATCAGCTTTATTTGATGCTGCCATACGTGTTGAGTATCATTGCACTCATCGTCGTAGCGCGCAAAGCGGCTTATCCACAAGCGCTGATGAAACCGTACATTAAGGGTGAGCGCTAGAGGCGCTAAAACGCTCGTACAAAGGAAAGCAAAGATGCTCGATTTACTGATCCAGAATGCCACATTGCCCGATGGCCGCACGAATGCGTCTGTGGCCGTGCAAGACGGCAAGATTACTGAGGTAAGCCTCGGCTTGCAAGCGCCCGCGCACGAAACACTGGATGCGCAAGGCCAATTACTCTCGCCGCCCTTTGTGGATGCACATTTTCATATGGATGCCACGCTGTCTTACGGCCTGCCGCGCGTGAATCAGAGCGGCACGCTGCTGGAGGGCATTGCGCTTTGGGGGGAATTGAAGCCGTTGCTCACTCAAGAAGCGCTGGTGAACCGCGCCATGCAGTATTGCGATTGGGCAGTTGGCAAAGGCTTGCTGGCGATTCGTACGCATGTGGATGTGTGTAATGCGCGGTTGCTGGCGGTGGATGCGCTTCTCGAAGTGAAGAGAAAAGTTGCGCCGTATATTGATTTGCAGCTCGTGGCATTTCCGCAAGACGGCGTGTTGCGCGCGCCGGGCGCTTTGGAGAATTTGAAACGCGCTTTAGACAAAGGCGTGGATGTGGTGGGCGGCATTCCGCATTTCGAGAGGACGATGGCGGATGGCGCGCAGAGCGTGAAGCTCCTATGCGAAATCGCCGCCGAGCGTGGGCTGCTGGTGGATATGCATTGCGATGAGTCTGATGACCCGCTTTCGCGTCATGTTGAAACCTTGGCCTCTGAAGCGCAGCGCCTAGGCATGCAAGGCCGCGTCGTCGGCTCGCACCTCACCTCCATGCACAGTATGGACAACTACTACGTCAGCAAGCTGCTGCCCCTCATGCGCGAGGCACAGCTGGGCGTGATCGCCAACCCGCTGATCAACATCACCTTGCAAGGCCGCCACGACACCTATCCCAAGCGACGCGGCATGACCCGCGTGCCGGAGCTACTTCAAGCTGGCCTCACGGTGGCTTTTGGGCAAGACTGCGCCATGGATCCTTGGTATTCGCTGGGTAGCGGCGATATGCTGGAAGTGGCCAGCATGGGCTTGCATGTGGCACAGATGACATCTCAATCGGCCATGCGGCAATGCTTTGATGCAGTTACTGTCAATCCAGCCAAGCTCATGCATTTGAAGGGCTACGGGCTGGAGAAAGGCTGCAACGCCAATTTCGTGCTTCTGCAAGCACGCGATCCAGTAGAAGCGCTCCGTTTGCGAGCCACACGGCTGAAAGTCTTCAAGTGCGGCAAAGTCATCGCCGAGACAGCGCCTAGCATCTCTAGGTTGAGCCTTCC
>JANMDE010000140.1:0-4646 GCA_031376105.1 Variovorax sp.
CGCCGCCCCATGCGCGCATCGCCTTTTGCAAGCGATACGCTCGGGCAGTGAGGTTGCAGATGTTTTTACTTGACACCAATGTCATCTCCGAACTGAACAAGCCCTTGCCCAGCCCCGCTGTCTTAGATTGGTTTGCCCGCACACCTGCGCAGCAAATTTACATCAGCAGCGTCACGCTGTGCGAAATCGAATTCGGCTTAGCCCTCATGCCCGCCGGCAAACGCCGCGATGCATTGCTTTCTTCAACGCGCGACATGGTAAGCATTGATTTTGAAGGTCGCTGCCTGAGCTTGAATGCAAATTGTGCGCAGGTTTATGGCTCGCTCGCAGCCAAGCAGCAGAAAAACGGCCGCGCTTGCAGCACAGAAGATGCCATGATTGCAGCGATCGCCCTCACCCACAAATTCACCCTAGCCACGCGAAATACCAAAGATTTTGAAGGTATCGTGGGTTTGCGGGTTGTTGATCCGTGGATCGCATTGCAAGCCTGACAGTCATTAGACATCCCCACTTCAATCTAAGAATCATGACCAACCGCACCGTATTCTTCGTCTCTGACGGCACCGGCATCACAGCCGAAACCTTTGGCAATGCCATCTTGAGGCAGTTTGAAATGCAGCCGCGCCATGTGCGGCTGCCGTTCATTGACACGATGGACAAGGCACACAATGTGGTGCGGCAGATCAATCACACAGCGGAGATTGAAGGTAAGCGGCCGATTGTGTTTACCACGCTGGTGAATGATGACGTGCTGTGGCTGATCAAAACCGAATGCAAAGCGCAGGTGCTGGATATGTTTGGCACCTTTGTGCATCCTTTGGAGGAAGAGCTGGGCATCAAATCTAACCACCGCGTGGGGCGCTTTTCGGATGTGAGCAAGAGCCAAGCCTACACGGATCGGATTGAAGCGATCAACTATTCGCTGGCGCATGACGATGGCCAGAGCAACCGTGATTTAAGCAGCGCCGACGTGATTTTGGCGGGTGTTTCGCGCAGTGGCAAAACGCCCACTTCCCTTTATTTAGCCATGCAATACGGCTTGAAAGCAGCCAACTATCCTTTGATTCCCGAAGACTTTGAGCGCGGCCAATTGCCGCCCGCTTTGGCTGCCCAGAAAAAGAAGATTTTCGGCCTCACGATTGATCCGCTGCGCCTGCATGAAGTGCGCAATGAGCGCCGTCCGAATTCAAAATACGCCAGCCTAGAGAACTGCCGCATGGAAGTGGCCGAGGCAGAAAGCATGATGCGCCGCGAGGGCATTCGCTGGCTCTCCACCACGACCAAATCGATTGAAGAAATTGCCACCACCATCCTGCAAGAGATCAGGCCAGAGCGTTTGACGTATTAATATGACATGTAAAAACGCTATAAAATAGATAGCTAACTACGCATATTCTATAAGGGCAACCAGCCCAAAACGCTTCAATAAACTCTCATGACATCGCCCCGCCAACCCTTATGGATGCTGGTTGCAGCCTTCCTCTTCTCGCTGATGGGCGTCTGCGTGAAATTTGCTGCCGTGCATTACAACGCGATGGAGCTGGTGGCGTATCGCGGGCTGGTGAGCATTGTGATCACCTTTATCTGGGCGCGCTCCATTGGCGTGAGCCTCAAGACGCAGCGTATCGGCATGCATGCCTGGCGCGGCCTGATTGGCGCGATCTCGCTGCTGGCTTGGTTTTATGCGCTGCAATTTCTGCCGCTGGCCACCGCCATGACGCTCAATTACATGAGCAGCATTTGGGTGGCCGCCTTCCTCGTGGGCGGCGCGCTGATGTATGGCAAAGCCGAAAAGCAAGGCGCGCTGTTTGCCACCGTGTTGGCTGGGTTTGGCGGCGTGGTGATGGTGCTGCGGCCGGCGCTGGAGCAAAACCAAATCTGGGCCGGCCTGATAGGCATGATGAGCGGCATGACAGCGGCGCTGGCGTATTTGCAGGTCACGGCGCTCTCACGGGCGGGCGAGCCCGAGGCGCGGGTGGTGTTTTATTTTGCAGCGGCAGCGGCTGCGCTCGGCTTGGTGGGCGTGGCGTTTAGCGGCTTTTCCAGCTGGAGCCCCCAGCATGCGATCTGGATTTTGCCGATTGGCATTTTGGCCTCAGGCGGGCAGCTTTGCATGACGCGCGCCTATGCCAGCGGCGCCACGATGCTGGTGGCCAATTTGCAATACAGCGGTATCGTGTTTGCGAGCGCGCTGGGCGTGATCGTGTTTGGCGATCGCCTTTCGCTCGTTTCCTGGGCCGGCATGGCCGTGATTTTGGCCAGCGGCATCGCCGCCACCATTTTGCGCAACCGTACTCTGCCCAACACACCGCCCGAGGAGCATTGATTTGAATTACTCTATTCTTATTTCTATAGCAAACTTGCAAGCATCTATAAGGGCGATTGGCCTGAATGATTCAAAAAGTTTGCAAATCTGGGATTGCAGCGGCGATCTCATGAACCCGCCCGCCGCCCGCGCCGCTTTTGAACAAACTCACATCGCAGGCAGCGTGTTCATTGATCTGGATACAGATTTGAGCGACAAATCCGATGCCACTGACAAGGCCAGCGGTGGCCGCCATCCCCTGCCCTCGCGCGAGAAATTCGCCGCTTGGGCAGGTGCCATGGGTGTGTTGCCCACCACGCAGGTGATCGTGTATGACCGCAATGGCTGCAATTACTGCGGCCGCGCTTGGTGGATGCTGCAATGGCTCGGGCATCAGAATGTGGCCGTGCTCGATGGTGGCTTGCAAGCTTGGGCAGCAGCAGGTGGGGAGGTTGAATCTGGCGCAAGTCGTCTCCCAGCCGATCCTTCAAAGCAAAAATACCCTCTCGCCCTTATCAATAGTGCATTGTTAGCTATAGATTCAGTAGCAAAAGCCAGCCAATCAGGTAGCCATGCCATCATCGACGCACGCGCCGCCCCGCGCTTTCGCGGTGAAGTCGAGCCCATCGACCCGGTGGCTGGCCACATTCCTGGCGCGCTCAACCGCCCATTCAGCATGAATCTGAATGCAGAAGGTTTCTTTAAATCCCCCGCCCAGCTCAAAGCCGAATTCGACGCGCTTCTCGGCGGCAGAGATACCTCAAAAGTGATTCACCATTGCGGCAGTGGCGTGAGCGCTGTGCCCAATGTGCTGGCCATGCAAATCGCAGGCTACCCGCCCAGCCAGCTCTTTGCAGGCAGCTGGAGCGAATGGAGCCAGCGGTCCGATTTGCCGGTGGCGAAAGGTTAAATCGAAGGATGACCACATCCGCCACCATCCTTTTCTCATGGGAGATCGGCCATGGCTTTGGGCATGTGTTGCCTCTGCTGCCGCTGGCCAGAGCCTTCAAAGCGCAAGGCCATCAGGTGATTTTTGCGCTGCGCGATGTGCGCGGCGCAGGCGCGATGCTGCAAAAAGAGGGCTTTACGGTGCTGCAAGCGCCGTTTCATCCGGATCAGTTTTTCCCGGCAGATGGGCCGCAGCCGCAATCGATGGCAGATATTTTGGCCATTTTCGGCTTCACTTCCGAGCAGCATCTCTCAGGCATGGCCGCAGCCTGGGCGGGCATCTTCAAAGCCTGCCAGCCTGACCTGCTGATTGCCTCGTATGCGCCGCTTTCCTTGCTCTGCGCGCGCCAGCATGGCGTTCCCAGCGTTCTAATGGCTTTGCCTTTTGAGCTGCCCGCCGACCAGCATCCCTCGCCCGCTTGGCGCGGCGGCGTGCGCGATCACACGTTTGACGATCAAGTCATCCGCACCGTGAATGCCGTCTTTGACAAAGTCCAAGTGGCCAGCGTGTATGACATCTTCAAAACTGAGCCAACCTATCTCATGACTTTTCCTGAGCTGGACACTTTTGCGCCCCGTCAGGCCGTGCAATATTGCGGCGGCTTTTTCGTCACAGATGTAGGGCCGTCTCCCCAGTGGCCTGCCGAAAGTGCAGAGCGGCCAGGCAAAGTGTTTGCCTACCTCAATGCCGGGCTGCCTAACCTAGATCAACTGCGCCAAGCCGTTCATGGCTCGAATTTGAGTTTCTGCATCAGCTTTCGTGATGCCAGCCCTGCCTTGCTGGCCGCTTGGCAAGCCCCCAATGTGTGGATCAGCGCACAGGTGTTGCGTTTAGATGAAGGCCTGCAGCAATGCGATGCCGTGCTCAACTATGGCAGTGCAGGCTTGGTGCATGCCAGCTTGCTCGCCGGCAAACCCATGGTGATGCACCTACAACATTTTGAGGCCATGCTCTATGCACAGCAGGTGGTGAAATTAGGCGCTGGCTTGCTGCCCCAGCCCGCCACGGCAGCTTCAATAGCGCAAGCTCTGCATGATGTGATGGCCCAGCCCAGCTATGCAGCAGCCGCGCAGCGCTTTGCCAGTCAGTATTCAACGTATTCCCACAGCCAAGCCATCCAAATCATCGCAGCGCAGGCGCTCGGCTGCATCGCCTCCCTATGATCACGCCAGAATTTTTTGCCAAGAAAAGAGCCTTGTTTTCATGATGTCGCCCGCCTCGCCAAATCTCCCCACCGCCAAGCCAGCACCTGCTTTTGGCACTGATCTGTGCGCCTTGCTGCGCCAAGGTGCAGCGCTGTATCCCGATAAAGCGGCCGTGATTCATCAAAATAGCCCCACCAGCTATTTCACGCTAGCCATCGCTGCGCATCATCTGCAAAAGAAATTTGCA
>JANMDE010000163.1:0-1970 GCA_031376105.1 Variovorax sp.
GAGCTTCGAATACACCAGCGGCTCCCGCCTGCGCACCCCCACCGGTACGATGCACGGCCAATACCACTGCATCGCCGATGATGGGACGCCTTTCAATGCGGATATTCCCATGTTCGTGCTCGATGCACTCAGCCATTTGGGCGGCAGGCCAACGCTGCACTGAGACGAAGGCGAGCCGTCTCTCATGGGTGAATTTGATCTGATCGAGCGCTATTTCAAAAGCGCTGCGAAGCCATCGGCGCATGTGGCTTTGGGCATTGGCGACGACTGCGCCCTGCTCGCACCTGCGCCCGGCATGCAACTGGCCATCAGCTCTGACATGCTGGTCGAAGGCCGTCACTTCCTGAGCACCGTGAGCCCCGAAGCTTTGGGGCACAAAGCACTGGCGGTGAACTTGAGTGATTTGGCCGCTTGCGGGGCAAAGCCTGTTGCTTTCACTTTGGCGCTTTCCATACCGCGTGTGGATGAAGCTTGGTTAGAAGGTTTCTCGCGTGGCTTATTTGCGCTGGCGGATGAGCACGGCTGCTCACTCATCGGCGGCGACACCACCGCCGGGCCGCTCAACATCTGCATCACCGTGTTCGGCCATGTGCCAATAGGCCAAGCCCTGCTGCGCAGCGGCGCGAAAGCGGGTGACGATATTTATGTGAGCGGCCTGCCTGGCCAAGCGCGGCTCGCGCTAGAAGCCTTTCGCGGCCATATTTCTTTGCCCGAGTCTGACTTCGCACTCACCCGCGAGCGCATGGAGCGCCCCACGCCGCGTGTCGCGCTCGGCCTTGCGCTGCGCGGCATCGCCAGCAGTGCCATTGACGTGAGCGATGGTCTGCTGGGTGATTTAGGGCACATCCTCAAAGCCAGCAATGTGGGCGCTGAGATCGATTTAAATGCTATATATTTAATAGCTAACAATGTAGATAATATAAGGGCGAATAGCCAATTTAGCTTAAATTTTCTGCACCAAATGGTGCTAGCAGGCGGTGACGATTACGAGCTCGTCTTCACCGCCGCAGCCGCCCAGCGCGAAGCTGTTCAAAGCGCCGCTCAACTGAGCCACACCCGCATCACGCGCATCGGCAGCGTGCACGCGGAGGCAGGTTTGATTTTGCGCGAGGCAAATGGGCAAACCGCCCCTAACGACCTCACCTCCTTCGATCATTTCAAAAGCTGATTAATCTTTCGGCAGTTGGCGAGGCTTGCCTTCCATGTCAATCGCCACATACGTCAAATTCGCATCGGTCACTTTCACAATCTCATCGGCTTGGCGCAGGCGCTGCGCATAGACTTCCACATGTACGGTGACCGAGGTGTTGCCCACCCGCACAACTTCTGCGAAAAAGCTCAGCAAGTCACCCACTTTCACGGGCTGCTTAAACAAAAATTCATTCACCGCCACGGTAGCAATACGCCCTTTGGCAATGCGTGCCGGGATCACTGAGCCGGCCAAATCGACCTGCGCCATGACCCAGCCGCCAAAAATATCGCCATTGGCATTGCTGTCGCCGGGCATGGAGATGACTTTGAGCACCAGTTCCTTATCTGTGGGCAGGCTGACTTTTTCACTTGAGTTGGTAGACATAGGCACAATCTGAATCAAAACCCAATGATATAACTGTCGGCATCCTCCGACACCACGCAAGACTCCATTCAAGATACCTGCCAATGCGCTCCTTAGCCACTTCGCCTCCCAGCGCACCCATCACCCCGAATTCATCCGCCCCCGCTCCCGAGCGCTCCGATTGGTTGACGCTTAAGCGCTTGCTGCCCTATTTACTCGAATACAAATGGCGCGTGGCCGCCGCCTTGGCTTTCATGGTGGGCGCGAAAGTAGCCAATGTGGGCGTTCCCGTCTTGCTCAAAGAGCTGGTTGATAGCATGACCCTGAAGCCCGGCTCCGCGCAGGCGATGCTCGTGGTGCCGCTCGGCTTGCTGTTGGCTTATGGTTTGCTGCGCCTGTCCACTTCTCTTTTTAC
>JANMDE010000184.1:0-3260 GCA_031376105.1 Variovorax sp.
ACGGCTTCCCATCCGAAGAAGAGCTGGAGCATGTTATTACTCATCACGAGCATCAGCATGGAGAAGGTGAAGAGGGAGATGTAGGCAAAGAAGCGGTTGTAACCTTCGTCTTCTTCCATGTAGCCGATGGTGTAGATGTGCACCATGAGCGAGACGAAGGTGACGACGCACATCATCATGGCCGTCAGCCCATCGACCATGAAGCCGATTTCCATTTTCAATCCACCGATGACCATCCATTCATAGATGGTTTCGTTGAAGCGCGCGCCATCGATCACCTTGATCAGCGTTTGCGCTGACAATATAAAAGCGACGAGTACGCCGAGGATCGTAAGGAAGTGCGAGAGGCGGCGGCCAATCCAGTTGCCGCCGAGTTGCGTACCCAAGATGCCAGCGAGCAATGCGCCCACCAGCGGCGCGAGCGGCACGGCGAGCAGAGTTGATGCAGAGAGTGTTGCGCTCATCTTATTTATCCCTTGAGCGTGTTGAGTTCGTCAACTGAGATGCTGGCCTTGTTACGGAACAGCAGCACGAGAATGGCCAAGCCAATCGCGCTTTCAGCCGCAGCCACCGTGAGGATGAAAAACACGAAGACCTGACCGTGAAGATCACCGAGGTAATAGGAGAAAGCCACGAAGTTCATGTTCACGGCCAGCAGCATCAGCTCAATGGCCATCAGCAAAACAATGAGGTTTTTGCGGTTTAAGAAAATACCAATGACAGACAAGGCGAACAGCAATGCGCCCAGGGTGAGGAAGTGACCAAGCGTCAGGCTCATGCTTTGCCTCCGGTGTCATTTTTCAAGGAATTTGGGCCTGTTGCCGTTGTATTATCTGCATTGTTTGCTATTATTTTTGTAGCATTCATTTTTATAACCGCCATCCGATCACGCGCTTTCACGCGGACCTGATCGCCTGCATTGACATGCTTGGTGTCTTTACGCTCACGCAGGGTGAGCGCAATCGCGGCCACAATGCCGACTAACAACAGCACAGCAGCCACTTCCATCGGATAGATATATTTCGTATAGAGCAACACGCCAAGCGCCTTGGTGTTGTTGGCTTGCGCAGCCAGCACCTCGGGGGTTTGCGGCCCATCCGTCAAGCGAAAGCCGCCCATGAGCACGAAGCCCATTTCAAGCGCAATCAAAGCGCCTACGCCCGCTGCAAGCGGAAAGTGTTTCCAGAAGCCTTGGCGAACGCTGTCTAAGTTGATGTCCATCATCATGATCACGAAGAGAAACAGCACCATCACCGCGCCTACGTAGACGAGCACCAGCGTGATGGCTAAAAATTCTGCTTTGAGCAAAATCCAAATCGCTGCAGCTTGAAAGAATGCGAGCACGAGAAAAAGCGCGGCATGCACCGGGTTGCGAGCGGTGATCACGCGAAATGCTGCGAACAGCAAGATCGCCGAGAACACGTAGAAGAGACTTGTCTTGATATCCATGAATGTTTCCAAGCTCAGTCGTTCAGCGGTATTGCGCATCCGCGGCGCGGTTGGCAGCGATTTCTTTCTCAAACCGGTCGCCCACGGCCAGCAGCATGTCTTTGGTGAAATACAAATCACCGCGCTTTTCGCCGTGGTATTCCAGAATATGCGTCTCGACGATCGAATCCACCGGGCAGCTTTCTTCGCAGAAGCCACAGAAGATGCATTTCGTTAAATCAATGTCATACCGCGTGGTGCGGCGGCTGCCATCGGCGCGTACTTCGCTCTCAATCGTGATCGCCATGGCTGGGCAGACGGCTTCACATAGCTTGCAAGCAATGCAACGCTCTTCACCGTTTTCATAGCGGCGCAACGCATGCAGGCCACGGAAGCGTGGTGATTGAGGCGTTTTTTCTTCTGGGAATAACACCGTGATTTTGCGTCGGAAAGCATATTTTCCGGTCAGCACAAAACCTTTGAATAACTCAATCAGCATGAATCTGGAGAGAAAGTCCTTGAGCGAAAAGCCAGGGCTTGCCAAGGTGCGAGCGGTTGTGGTCGATGACATGGAGTCCCGCCTTATTTCCAAATATTCCAAGAAGTCTGCATCCACAGACCAACCACCACCAGCCACACGAGGGTGACGGGGATGAAGATTTTCCAGCCCAAACGCATGATCTGGTCGTAGCGAAAGCGCGGGAAGGTGGCGCGCACCCATATGAAAAGGCTCACGACGCAGAAGGTTTTGATGCCTAGCCAGATCCAGCCAGGAATCCAGCTGAAGAAGGCGCTGTCAATCGGCGGCAACCAGCCACCCAAAAACATGATCACCGCCAAAATCGACACGAGCCACATGTTGGCGTATTCGGCCAAGAAGAACATAGCAAACGACATGCCGGAATATTCCACCATATGGCCGGCCACAATTTCAGATTCGCCTTCGACCACGTCGAACGGATGGCGATTTGTCTCAGCAATGCCGGAGATGATGTAGACCACGAAGATTGGCAAGAGTGGCAGCCAATTCCAAGAAAGGAAGCCAAAGCCCTGGTCTGCAAAATAGCCTTGGCCCTGATTCAGCACTATGCCCGTCATGTTGAGCGTACCCGCCACCATGAGCACCACCACGAGGCAAAAGCCCATCGCAATCTCATAACTCACCATTTGCGCTGAGGCGCGTAGTGCACCTTAGAATGCATATTTCGAATTTGATGCCCAGCCTGCAATGATCACGCCATACACCTCCAACGAGGTAATTGCCATCAAAAACAGCAAGCCTGCATTGATGTTGGACAGCGCCATCTCCGGGCCAAAAGGCACCACCGCCCAAGCCGCCAAAGCAGGCATGATCGTCATGATCGGGCCGATAAAAAACAAGCCTTTGCTCGCCGCAGCGGGCACGATGATCTCTTTGGTGAGCAGCTTCAATGCATCAGCAATCGGTTGCAACAAACCAAACGGGCCCACGCGGTTGGGACCGAGGCGAATATGCATCCAGCCGATAAATTTTCGCTCCCACAGCGTGAGATATGCCACCGCACCCATGATGGGCAGCGTGACGGCGATGATTTTCATCAGTGTCCAGATCACCGGCCAGGCGAGACCCTGCCACCAGTTAGCAATAATCAAGCCGTTAGCCCAAGCGTGGAAAGCATCAATCATGCGGCCACCTCTTCCAAAATTCCAACCTTATCGCCCGCCTTGGCATCTGCGGTGGCTTGCAGCGAAGGCGCGCGACGTGTGAGGCTATCAAGCTGATAAATCGAAGCGACTACGGGCTCGCTCGCGACGGCGCTCAGGTTGATCGCAGCAGCGGTTTTGTTGCTGAG
>JANMDE010000186.1:0-5585 GCA_031376105.1 Variovorax sp.
GTGGCGGAAACGGAGCGCGAGATTTCTGCTGCGATCCGGTTTCATGTTAACGGGTTGAAAGAGGATGGGTTGCCGGTACCGGAGGCCGTGATGGCGCTTCGCGCTCAGACGACGGTTTGTTGGACGTGAAGCTCTCGCCCCCCAAAGCCATGGGCGGCGCTGGCACGGCCACGAATCCTGAGCAACTGTTTGCAGCTGGTTATTCCGCATGCTTCATGGGCGCAATGAAGCATGTCGCTACCATGAAGAAAATTACTGTACCGGCAGATGCCTCAATCGATGCAGAGGTGGACATTGGCCCCATTCCTCAAGGTTTTGGTATTGCCGCTCGCCTCACGGTGAGCCTGCCCGGCATGGATCGCCACGTGGCGCAAGAGTTGGTTGAAGCCGCGCACAAGGTGTGCCCGTATTCAAATGCCACACGCGGCAATATTGATGTGATGCTGACGCTGGCTTAAAGCTTAGCGCTGGGCTTCAGCCGCTACTTGCTGTTGGAGCTTAGCCAGCGCATATAAGCGGCCACGCCGGTTTGCACGTCAGCAAATGCATGGTCGCAACCAGCTGCACGCAGCGCAACAAGATCAGCTTGCGTGTAGCTTTGGTATTTGCCTTTCAGCGCAGCGGGAAAATCGATGTAATCGATAAAACCCAGCGTATTTCCCAGCGGTTTGAAATGGTTTACCACGGCTCGCGCCAAATCATTGAAAGGCTGTGCTCGGCCTGTGCCTAAGTTGAAAATACCACTGATTTCTGGGTGATCTAGAAACCACAGATTCACCGCCACCACATCGCGTACGCTCACAAAATCACGCATTTGCTGGCCCGCGGCATAGCCCTCATACGCACCAAACAATTTCACGCGACCTTCGCGCTGCATTTGGTGAAACTCATGAAACGCCACGCTGGCCATGCGATCTTTGTGTTGCTCACGAGGGCCATACACATTGAAATAGCGAAAACCAGCCACTTGCGTTTTGGTCTGCGCAAAGCGTGAAAGCGGGGCTGCGCCTAAATGCGAGCGCAAGAAGTTGTCAAAGAGCAACTTGCTTTCGCCATACAAATTCAGCGGTGCTTCATTCTCAGGCGATTCGGCGAATGCGCTGCTGTTGCCATACACCGCAGCGGATGAGGCATAAAGCAATCGCGTGCCTTGCTGCTGGCAAGCTTCAAAAAGTTGGCGCGAGCAATCAAAATTATTGGCCATCATGTAGGCGCGATTTGTTTCCATCGTGTCGCTGCAGGCACCTTGGTGCAAGACCGCGTCGATATGGCCATAAGCACCTTGCGCAAACGCGCTGTAAAACGCATCTGCTTTCACAAACTCAGAAAACTGCAATCCAGCCAAGTTGCTTGATTTGAGGCCGTCTTGGTCATGATCTACGGCAATGATGTTATCTATGCCAAGTGCGTTGAGCCCTTCGATCAGGTTTGCGCCGATAAAACCTGCTGCACCAGTCACTACTAATTTCATAGCAAACTATATAGTATTTATAAGGGTAAAAGGCCAAAAACCTCTTCAAAGCTGGCTGTGGCCGTGCCAAACTTGCCCACCACCACGCCACCCGCCTTGTTGGCAAAGGCAAGTGCCTCGCGCAAGCTCATGCCAGCAGCCACTAGAGCTGCCAGTGTCGCGATCACCGTGTCGCCAGCCCCAGTGACGTCAAACACCTCACGCGCCTGCGCCGCCACGGTGAAGTCACCCGCATCGTCAAACACCGTCATGCCTTCTTCACTGCGCGTGAGTACGAGCGCTTGCAGTCCAAGCTGGGTGCGGAGCTGTTGCGCTTTGCTGCGCAGCTCATCTTCATCGCGCCAGCTGCCCACCACAGCCATCAATTCTGAGCGATTTGGCGTGATGGCGGTAGCACCTTGGTAGCGGGCATAGTCGCTGCCCTTGGGGTCAATCAACACAGGTTTGTCCAGTTGGCGAGCCGCTGAAATCATTGACGACACATGCGCCAGCCCCCCCTTGGCGTAATCAGAAAACAACACGCAACCTTGCGCAGGCAAGATTTGGCTGTAAACCGCTGCTTGCACTGCCAATGCATCATGTTGAGGTGGTGTTTCAAAATCCATGCGCAGGAGCTGCTGCGAGCGGCCAATGACGCGCAGCTTGACTGTGGTGCGCAGCTTGGGGTCTTGCGCTAGGTGATAGGTGATACCACTGGCTTCCAGCAGCGTTTGCAGCTTGCGCCCCGGCTCATCCGCCCCCACCACGCCCACAAATGTGGCCTGCGCCCCGAGGCTGGTCACGTTCACCGCCACATTTGCCGCGCCCCCAATGCGCTCTTCTTCCCGCTTCACCAACACCACCGGCACCGGCGCTTCCGGGCTGATGCGATCCACATCACCATACCAATAGCGATCGAGCATCGCATCACCTACGACGAGCACACGGGCTTGAGACAGCTGAGAGCGGGTGATGGTCATAACTCTTCTACTCGGCGTGTTGAATAACTGTCCCAGCTTTGGCAGCCCGGGCAGTGCCAAAAATGGTTCTTTGCCTCGAAGCCGCAAGAAGCGCAGCGGTAACGCAGCAGCGGCTGGGCGGCTTTATCAAGCGCACGTTGAATTTCAGGCTGCGTGCCCTGTGCCTTCATCAGCTGCGCAGCGATCACCAGCGACGGCTCAAGGCGCAAATGCGCCAACTGTTGCTCGCGCACAGCCGCCTCGCCCAAGGCACTGCCCTGGAGTTGTGCCAGTGCTTGCAGCAGATCTAGCGAATGCGTTTGCGCATAAATGGTTTGCAGGGCGGGCTGCACTTCATTCACGCGTCCGCATTCGACGGCCAGTTGAGCAATCGTATTTGCTATCAAAGGTGTAGCGCTCGGGGCAGATAATGTAAGGGCGAGAAGCATATTAAGCGCTTCATTGCCATGTCCGGACTGTTGCGCGAGCTCGGCAAGTGCCATGCGTGCGCGACCTGCTTGTGGCGCCAGTGCCATGGCTTGCTCAAGGAGCATGCGCTTGTCTTCAGCACTCCTGCCGTCGGCTTGCTCACACAGGTAATGCGCCATGCGGGCGCTGAAATCGCCTTGGCCACTGGCTTGCAGTTGCTCGGCAATGGTCGTGGCCTGTGGCCAATCTCGCGTGCGCTCAAAGATCGCCAAGCGCGCCAAGCGAGCTTCCGATTCAAATTTACTGCCTTCGAGTTTACCCAAGGCATCTTCTGCGCGGTCTAGCAAGCCAGCTTGAAGAAAATCCAGCGCCAGCGCATGCTGTGCGCGTTCGCGCTCTCGTTTGGGCAGATCACCCCGCGCCAGCAAATGCTCATGCACTCTGACAGCGCGGTCATATTCGCCACGACGGCGAAACAAATTACCCAAAGCAAAGTGCAACTCCGACGTGTCGGGATCTTTCTGCACGGCTTCAATAAAGGCGTCAATCGCCTCATCTTGCTGCTCGTTGAGCAGATGATTCAGACCTTTGAAATAAGCCTTAGGTGAGCGGCGGTTGTCAATGCGCAGTTGGCGCAGATCGAGCCTCGAAGCCAACCAACCCAGCACAAAGGCCAGCGGCAACCCAAGCAGTAACCAAGTGATATCCAATTCCATCAGGCAGCTCCATCTTGCGCGCGTTGCGCTGCGTTTGGCGCGGGCTGGTTGATTGTATTTTGCGTTTGATGCAGGGCCTGCTGTTGTAGCTTATTAGACGCTTTGCGATGCCGCCACCAGCGCGGCACCATGCCCAGCACGCCAATCACCAAACCTGCTGTGAACGCGATCAACACGATCACCACCAGCGGCGCAGCCCATTGCCGTCCGAAAAAGAAATGCGCCACAACTTCATGCTGATTATTCAGCGCGAAGGCGAAGAGCGTAAAAAAAATGGCTGCTTTCAGTATCCACCGAAGCAACCATAAGAGTTTGTGCATAGTAAAGGCCGTGATGAACCTTTGGATTCTATCGGGATGCCAGCCCAGAGACCGGATTCAGAGCAACCCCTTTTGCCGCAACTCTTCCGTCTTGGCATCCACCGCTTCGCGCAGGGCTTTGCCCGGCTTGAAATGCGGCACGCGCTTTTCAGGGATCGTCACCGATTCGCCGGTGCGGGGATTGCGCCCCACACGCGGCGGTCGACGGTTCACCGAAAAGCTGCCAAAACCTCGAATCTCAATGCGATGGCCTTTGACCAACGCGTCACCCAGTGCGTCAAGAATCGTCTTGACGGCAAACTCGGCATCGCGCTGGGTCAGCTGCCCAAATTGCAAGGACAGCGCCTCCACCAGATCAGAACGGGTCATGCTGGCGTGGACTCAATCAACCGTTGTTGTCCAGCTTGGCGCGCAGCAATGCGCCCAGGCTGGTCGTGCCGGCAGATTTGCGGCTGGAAGACTGGCTCAAATCAGCCATCGCAGCTTGCTCGTCAGCGTTGTCTTTGGCCTTAACCGACAGAGACACTTGGCGGCTCTTGCGATCAATGTTGGTGACCACAGCGGTGACTTCGTCGCCTTCTTTGAGCACGTTGCGCGCATCTTCCACGCGGTCACGGCTGATTTCAGAAGCACGCAGGTAGCCGATGATCTCTTGACCGAGATCAATTTCAGCGCCCTTGGCATCCACGGTCTTGACCTTGCCAGTCACGATCGAACCTTTGTCATTGACAGAGGCGAAGGTGGTGAATGCGTCAGCATCAAGTTGCTTGATACCGAGGGAGATACGCTCGCGGTCCACGTCGATGGCCAACACGATGGCTTCAACTTCTTGGCCCTTCTTGAAGTTCTTGACAGCGGCCTCGCCAGTGTCCGTCCACGACAAGTCAGACAAGTGCACGAGGCCGTCGATGCCAGCAGCCAAGCCGACGAACACGCCGAAATCGGTGATGGATTTGATCGGGCCTTTAACGCGATCGCCACGCTTGGTAGCAGCAGCGAATTCTTGCCATGGGTTGGCTTTGCATTGCTTCATGCCCAAGGAAATACGGCGCTTGTCTTCGTCGATTTCCAAGACCATGACTTCCACTTCTTGACCCATCGTCACGAGTTTGTTAGGAGCGATGTTTTTGTTGGTCCAGTCCATCTCGGAGACGTGCACCAAGCCTTCGATGCCGGGTTCGATTTCCACAAACGCGCCGTAATCGGCGATATTGGTGATCTTGCCAAACATACGGGTCTGCGCTGGGTAGCGACGGCCCACGCCCATCCAAGGATCGTCGCCCATTTGCTTGAGGCCCAGAGACACGCGATTTTTCTCGGTGTCAAACTTGAGCACTTTCGCGCTGATTTCTTGGCCAGAAGTGACCACTTCAGAAGGGTGACGGACACGGCGCCATGCCATGTCGGTGATGTGCAGCAGGCCATCCACCCCGCCCAAATCGACGAATGCGCCGTATTCGGTGATGTTTTTGACCACGCCCTTGACGATGGAGCCTTCTTTCAGGTTTTCCATCAGCTTGGCGCGCTCTTCGCCCATGCTGGCTTCTTTGACAGCGCGGTGCGAGAGCACGACGTTGTTGCGCTTGCGATCAAGCTTGATGACTTTGAATTCCAAAGTCTTGTTCTCGTACGGAGACAGATCTTTGATCGGGCGCGTCTCAATCAGCGAGCCGGGCAAGAATGCGCGGATGCCGTTGACCAAAACAGTGAG
>JANMDE010000202.1:0-3005 GCA_031376105.1 Variovorax sp.
GGCCAAGTCTTTAACACCTACGGCACTGACCAATCGGCTGCTAGCATGGATGAAATTATCTTGACTACCGTCGAGCAAAACATCGCCATGACAAACATTACCCAGCGAATCTGCTTGGCCGACCTGCCATACAGCATCCCAAGCGCCTACATCACTCCAACGGGCCTGTAAATCAACCATGCGGATTGAAAAAGCTGAACCCGGACACTTCTCCATGACGGCATAGTCAACAGATTCTGATGGCACTTGTGAAAATGCAGCAGCATCCGGGCGAACAAATTGCGTTTCGCCGTGCAATGTATCGCGTATTTGACCTTCCCACGCCTTCTCGCACGCTTGCAAAATATCGGGACGGAATTGCCCAAGCGCCTTAAGCCAAACACTGGCCTTGAGAACAAACATACCGCTGTTCCAACTGTAATCTCCACAAGCGAGGTACTGCTGTGCAGTATGAGCCTGTGGCTTTTCTACAAATTGAAGTACCTGATGTGCACCTAGATCATCAGCACTTTTGGCAAATTGAATGTAGCCATAACCCGTCTCTGCACGATCTGGCGTGATGCCCAAGATCACCACAGAATCTGTGGAAGCCACCTCGATGGCCTGCCGTAAGCTCTCAGCATACCCCGCCTCGTCACCGATATGTTGATCCGATGGGCTTGTCACTAAAATCGGATCTTGGCCGCTTGCAACAGCCTCTAAGGCGGCCAAAGTTAACGCCGCTGCCGTGTTTCGCGCACTCGGCTCTAGGAGAAATGTCGATGCCCCTTGCTGAAGTTCGCGCAATTGCTCCAACGCTAGGAAACGGTGCTCTTCATTTGTGACGATCAAACTTGAGTTGATCTGAATTCGTTCGTTGGCCAACGCACGCAAACGCTTTGCCGCCAATTGGAACAGGCTCTGAGCCCCACTGAGCACCAAAAACTGCTTAGGGAAGCCTGCGCGCGACAACGGCCACAGGCGCGTACCAGAACCTCCACAAAGTATCACAGGAATGACATTGATCATGCCTCATTCCCTATAGATTGCGCGTGGCCGCTTTCTACGATTGCTTGCTCACGCAACATAGCAATTTGCTCGGTCAATCGTTGATACTCTACTAATTTCACCTGCAAAAACTCTGCCGTCAGCTCTGCCCGCGCTGCAATACCGGCGGGGGTGAGCACGTATGCGTAAGCCAGCTTATTTTTGCTGTTTTTAAAGTTTTGTGCTTTGAGGAAACCTTTGGCCAGCAGCGCTTTGAGGCAATAGTTGACTTTGCCTAGGCTGACCCCCAACTCACTGGCCAGCTCGCGCTGGTTGAGCTTGGGTTGCTGAGCAAGCAGTTGTAGGGCGCGCAGATCGGTTTCGAGGGCAGATGTGTTCATGTGTTGAACAGATGCTACCATAAGCTTTGTTTCAAAATCAAATTTATGCTGCGCGTTCTCTGTTTTGGTCGTTTCTTCGATGACATTCCTGGTGGCATGCAAACGCATGTAGATCATTTGTTTCGAGCGATGAAAGGCGAGGTGGATTATGTGCATCTTGTGCCCAGTCGTGATAGGCAAGGTTTTGAAGGGCTCTTACATGGTTTCCCGCTGATTCGCACGCCCAGCTGGAATGTCGATGGCTCGTTGGCTTTGTCGCCTCAGTTGATCTCACGTGCTCGGCAATTGCACAATCAGAAGCCTTTTGATCTGGTGCATCTGCATTTTCCCGATCCGATGTCACATGTTGCTTCCTGGTCAATTCCTGCACATGTGCCGCGCGTGATCACCTGGCATGCCGACATTGTTCGCCAAAAACTTCTTTTGCTTGGCTATCGCCCCTTCCAGAATTCGGCCCTGCGCCATGCCAAAGGCATCATAGCGGCCACGCCAGCGCACATCAAAAGCTCTGCTGAATTACCCGCACCACATCTGGAAAGCAAGTTGCATGTCGTGCCCTTCGGCTTTGATTTAGCGCATTACGCTGTGCCCCACAAGCTAGCGCAGTCATTGCGCGCGCAGTTTCCTGGCCAAATCATCTTCGCTCTTGGCCGCCATGTGCATTACAAAGGCTTTGACGTCTTGATCAAGGCCATGTCGCAGTTGCCGCGGGATACGCAGCTCGTCATTGGTGGCGAAGGGCCTTTGACTGCTGAATGGAAAGTATTGGCGGCTCAAAGCCCTGCAATGCAGCGCATCCATTTCGCTGGAAAAATTTCGGATGCGGAGTTGCCCGCCTATTTCCAAGCCTGCGATGTGTTTTGCCTGCCTGCAGTGAACCAAGCCGAGGCTTTTGGCATCGTGCAGGTGGAGGCGTTTGCCTGCGGCAAGCCTGTGGTGAGCACGCGGCTGAACAACGGCGTGGATTTTGTGAACCAAGATGGCATCACGGGTTATACCGTCACGCCAAGCAGTGTAGACGAGCTGGCCGGAGCGCTCGGCAAATTGCTCGCAGCCCCTGATTTACGCCAAAAACTAGGCCAGCAAGCCCTGCAACGCGCTCAGCAAGAGTTCTCTTTAGATGCCTTGCGCAGTAAGACGCTTGCCGTTTACGAACACGCGGTGCGGCAAGCTAAGAGTCAAGCGAGATGAAAGTGCTGGTCACGGGAGCCAATGGCTTTGTTGGGCAGGCTTTGTGCGAGTTTTTGGTGCATCAGAAAAACGCTGTGGTAGCACAAATTCGGCAGGCGAATACGCTATCAATAGATGAGCTTACTACGCATAATATACAACGGCTAGAAGCCGATTTCACCGATATTTCCAGCCTGCAGCAGACCTTGCTAAGCGTGCAAGCAGTGGTGCATACAGCAGCTCGCGTGCATCAGCTTCGCGAGACCGCCAGCGATCCTTTGGCGGCCTATCGCCAGATCAACACGCAAGGCACGCTGGCTTTGGCGCGAGCGGCGGCAGACGCGGGTGTGAAGCGCTTCATTTTTTTAAGCTCGGTCAAAGTTTGCGGTGAATTCACCCAGCCTCGCCAGCCTTTCACAGCTATCCAAGCTGCTCCGCAAGACCCGTATGGCATCAGCAAATGGGAGG
>JANMDE010000210.1:0-11867 GCA_031376105.1 Variovorax sp.
TTGAGAAAACTGCGTGTGTTGGTAAGCCATCAAAATGACAGCTTCCAATAGCGAGGTCCGTCCCTTGACCCCAGCACCCCGTAACATACAAGCGAGGTCAAGGAGGAAAAGTGGGCGAAGCCCGCTTGGGGGACA
Source organism: Variovorax sp. (assembly GCA_031376105.1). Classification (GTDB taxonomy): domain Bacteria; phylum Pseudomonadota; class Gammaproteobacteria; order Burkholderiales; family Burkholderiaceae_C; genus JANMDU01. Next base: position 136 of record JANMDE010000210.1, read on the forward strand.
CGAGCGAAGTGGGATGACCCAAGCGCAGGCGGGCATCGAAGGCCAGAATGCGCTTCTCGCCCTTATAAAACGGACATACTTAGCTATCAAATAGATAGCAGACTATCCGCCGCGTCGCATCTCTTCAAAAAACTCAGAATTATTCTTCGTTGCCTTCATTTTCTTCTGTATCAACTCCATGCTTTCGATCTCGTCCATGTTGAACAAGAAGGAGCGCAAGATACGCGTTTTTTGCAATATTTCAGGCGACAGTAACAGTTCTTCGCGGCGCGTGCCAGATTTGGAAAGATCGATCGCCGGGAACACGCGCTTTTCGTACAGGCGGCGCGACAGGTGCACTTCACTGTTACCTGTGCCTTTGAATTCTTCAAAAATCACTTCGTCCATCTTCGAGCCGGTATCGACCAAGGCGGTGGCGATGATCGTGAGTGAGCCGCCTTCTTCGATGTTGCGTGCTGCGCCAAAAAAGCGCTTGGGGCGCTGCAAGGCATTCGCATCCACACCGCCCGAGAGCACCTTGCCAGAGCTTTGCACCACGTTGTTGTAAGCGCGAGCGAGGCGTGTGATCGAGTCAAGCAAGATCACCACATCTTTTTTCAGCTCGACCAAACGCTTGGCGCGCTCAATCACCATTTCAGCCACGTGAACGTGACGCGCTGCAGGCTCATCAAACGTGGAGGCGATCACTTCGCCGCGCACACTGCGCTGCATTTCGGTCACTTCTTCCGGGCGCTCGTCAACGAGCAACACCATCAGATGCACATCAGGATAGTTCGCCGTGATCGCATGCGCAATGTGCTGCATCATCACGGTTTTTCCGCTCTTGGGCGAGGCCACGAGCAAGGCGCGCTGGCCTTTGCCAAACGGCGCGATCAGATCTATCACGCGGCTCGTGATGTTTTCTTCGCCTTTGATATCGCGCTCTAGCTTCATCTGCACATTGGGAAAAAGCGGCGTTAAGTTTTCAAACATCACTTTGTGTTTGTTTTTCTCAGGCAGATCGCCGTTGACTTTATCCAGCTTATTCAGCGCAAAGTAACGCTCGCCCTCTTTCGGGATGCGCACTTCGCCCTCAATCATGTCGCCGGTGTGCAGGTTGAAGCGGCGCACTTGGCTGGGGGAAATGTAGATGTCGTCTGTAGAAGCGGTGTAATCGGCTTCTGGGTTGCGAAGGAAGCCAAAGCCATCGGGCAAGACTTCAAGCACGCCGTCGGCGTACACCATCTCGCCATTTTTGGCGCGCACCTTGATGATGGCAAACATCAGCTCTTGCTTGCGCAAGCGGCCGGGGTTTTCAATGCCCAAGCCTTCGGCTTCGTTGACAAGGATGGAGACGTGTTGGACTTTGAGTTCGTTTAAATGCATGTGGACTCCACAAAAAAATTCTGTGACGGGAGTTGAGTAAAAATCTGGGGGAGGTAAACAGACCGGGAATTGGGCAAATGCCGAGGCCGGGTATCTTTTGCGGTGTCACTGCTGACGACACATCCGCGATACCGAAACTATAGCACTTTTTACAATCCCACCAAAAGCCCAAAAAACAGACCTAGAAACGGGCCTTCCTTCCAGCATAATTTCACCATGCTTTTTCTGCTCTCCCCCGCCAAATCTCTCGATTACGAGACCCCCGCACCACCCGAGCTGCCGCATACCGTGCCGCAGTTCACAAAACAGTCTGCTCAGTTAATCGAGCTGTTGCGCCAATTTAGCCCGCAACAGATTGCGCAGCTGATGAATTTGAGCGATGCGTTGTCTAGTTTGAACGTGGCGCGCTACGCCGCTTGGCGGCCCAAATTCACGCAGAGGAATGCCAAGCAAGCCATCCTCGCTTTCAACGGCGATGTGTATGACGGCATGGATGCCAAATCGCTCAAAGCGGCTGATCTGGAATGGGCACAAAGCCATCTTGTGATGCTCAGCGGCTTGTATGGCGCACTTCGCCCACTCGATTGGATGCAGCCCTATCGATTGGAGATGGGCACGCGGCTGGCTAATCCCGCTGGCAACAGTCTTTACAAGTTTTGGGGCACTGCGATTTCAAGTTATCTCGACGCGCAATTGACGCAGGAGAAAACGCCAGTGATCGTCAACCTGGCCAGCCAAGAGTATTTCAAAGTGGTGGATCGCAAAGCATTGAAGGCACGGGTGGTCGAATGCGTGTTTGAGGAATACAAAAATGGCCAGTACAAAGTCATCAGCTTCATGGCCAAGCGCGCGCGCGGCATGATGGCGCGTTACGCGGTGCAAAAGCGAATCAAAGAGGTCAAGAGACTTGAAGGCTTCAGCAGCGATGGCTACGCTTTCGATACCAAGCAAAGCGAGCCAGATCGTTTGGTGTTTCGGAGGAAGACATGACACAAGCCATCACCCCCCAATTGCGCGATTGGATCATCTCTCAAGCGCAGGCAGGGTTTGCGCCTGACGTGGTTTTGAAATCGATGCTCGATTCTGGCTGGCAAGAAGATGTGGCGATTGAAGCGCTAGAGACCACGCTGCGCGACCATATGCAAGCTGCGCAAGCGGCAAGTGCGCTGCCTCTCGACGTGCCTGTGCCCACACCTGCGGTGCATGAATCACCGCTGTATATTGATGCGGGTGATTGCACTGTGAGCGTGCTGTCGGTGATGAGTGATCCGCATATTGTGGTGTTTGGCAACCTACTGTCAGATGAAGAATGCGAAGCTTTGATTGCAGGCGCGAAGCCGCGCATGGCTCGCTCGCTCACGGTCGCCACGCAAACTGGCGGCGAAGAATTGAATGCGGACCGCACCAGCAATGGTATGTTTTACGCACGCGCTGAAAACGAGCTCATTGCCCGCATTGAGCGCCGCTTAGCCTATTTGGTGGATTGGCCGCTCGATAACGGCGAAGGCCTGCAAATTTTGCACTACCAGCCAGGCGCAGAATACAAACCCCACTACGATTATTTTGACCCACATGAGCCGGGCACACCCACCATTCTGAGACGCGGCGGCCAGCGCGTGGCCACCATCATCATGTATCTGCATGAGCCCAGCAAAGGCGGTGGCACGGTGTTTCCCGATGTGAAGCTGGAAGTGGCCCCCAAGCGCGGCAACGCCGTATTCTTCAGCTACAGCCGCGCTCACCCCAGCAGCAAAAGCCTGCATGGCGGCACGCCGGTGATTGAGGGCGAGAAATGGGTGGCAACGAAGTGGCTACGCGAGGGCAAATTCGTTTGAATTTTGATGAGAAAATGGGCTCTAGCCCCTATATAACCTGCGTAAGATGCTATGAAATTTGAAGCTAACGGAATCCAGATGGAAGTCGAGCAGCATGGCTCGCCTGAGCATCCGGCGGTGATGTTGATCATGGGTTTGGGCATGCAGCTCGTGGCCTGGCCGCCAACAGTGATTGAGCCTTTGCTGAGAGCTGGCTACCGTGTGATCACCCTAGACAATCGCGATATTGGTCTCTCGCAGCATTTTGATCATGCAGGCAGACCCAATTTGCTTTGGGCGAGTGTGAAGCGCAAGATGGGCTGGAAGATTGATTCGCCATACACCTTGCAAGACATGGCGCGTGATACCGTTGGCGTGCTCGACGCGCTGAAGATTGACAAAGCACACATCGTCGGCGCGAGCATGGGCGGCATGATCGCTCAGCATCTTGCTGCGCTATTTCCTGAGCGCATGCTCTCGCTGATTAGCATCATGAGCAGCAGCGGTGCGCCGGGTCTGCCAGAAGCCAAGCTGGCCGTGATACGCGCCCTGCTCTCGCGGCCGAAGAGCCAGCGCGTGGAAGATATCGTGGCGCATTATGTGAAGCTGTTTGCTGTGATCGGCAGCCCGGCTTTTCCCGTAGAGCCGCAGTTGCTGCGTGATCGCATTCGCATTGGCATTGAGCGCAGTTATCACCCTGAAGGCACGATGCGGCAGATGCTTGCGATTGCGGCTGATAGCCAGCGCCACTTGGCACTGGAGCGCATCCAAGCGCGCACGCTCGTGGTGCATGGCCTCTCAGACGTGCTCGTGCCTCCCGAGCATGGGCGCGACACAGCCCATCGCATTTCTGGCTCTCGCTTCATCGGCATTGAAGGCATGGGGCACGATCTAGCGCCCGGGGCTGTCGCGCAGTGGATTGACCACCTCATCACCCATCTCCAACATGAACACGCCTGATCAATCCCAACTCGGCAAAGCCAGCACCTACATCGATCAATACGATCGCAGCCTGCTCTTTCCGATTCCCCGCTCAGAAAAACGCTCAGAAATCGGCATCACCAGCAGCCTGCCCTTCATGGGCGCAGATTTTTGGACGGCGTTTGAACTCTCTTGGCTCAACGCCAAAGGCAAGCCGCAAATCGCTATCGCGCAAATCACCGTGCCGTGTGAAACACCCTGCATCGTGGAGAGCAAAAGCGTCAAGCTGTATTTCAACAGCTTCAACAACACGCGGTTTGCCGGCAGCAACCATGGCGCTGATGCGGTGCGCGAAGCGATTGCGCTGGATATTGGCGCAGCCACCTTTGGCAAGCCGCATGGCGAGGGCCGCGTGGGTGTGAAACTCATCAGCTTTGATGCGTTCTCACAAGAGAAAGTGCAAGAGCTTGATGGCGTGAATTTAGATCGGCTCGATGTGGAATGCACACATTACACGCCAGCCCCACACTTGCTCAGCGCTGCACTGGACGAGCAGCCCGTGACAGAAGCTTTGGTGAGCCACCTGCTAAAAAGCAATTGCTTGGTGACGGGTCAACCCGATTGGGGCAGCGTGCAAATCAATTACAGCGGTCCGCAAATTGATCAAGGCGGCCTGCTGCAATACATCGTGAGTTTTCGTAACCACAATGAGTTTCATGAGCAATGCGTGGAGCGGATTTACATGGATGTGATGCAGCGCTGCAAACCTACAAAATTAGCCGTATTTGCCCGCTACACCCGGCGCGGCGGTGTAGATATCAACCCGTTTCGCACGAGCTACCCGCAGGCGGTGCCTTTGAACGTACGGTCTGCGAGGCAGTGAGGTTTTTGCGCTCAACTATTTGACATCGTCCGCTCGCTTGCTATCCATCGTAATTTGCGAGCTTTTGCTTGTTTGAAATCGTCCGCTCGCCTGCTACGTGATGGGTCTGAAAAAACGAAGCAGTCGAGACAGACCAACGAACGGCGTGAACGCGGAGCAAAAGCTCAACTGCGCCGACGCCTAGGCACAATCTGCAATTGCGATTTCACCTGCAGCGGTGCTGAAGTCACTTGAATCGCTTGCAGCGGCAAATCCACCAACTGATCGGCGTGCCACACGCGCACTTGCACTGCGCCATCAGGCACGTTGTCAAAGCTCACCACGCCTTGCTCATTCGTCTTTGCAGCCCAAGGCGAATCGCTCACATACACGCTGCCGCGCATGGAGCCGTGGAGAAAGCAGCCGAGAGACACCGCTGTTTGCGGGCCAACTTTGTCCATCGTCACGTCTTGGAATTTGGCGGGTTTGCCTTCGTCTTTGCCAGCTAAGCGCAACTCAAAACCGCCCGCAGTGCGGCCTGCGGCATACGCTTCTGGGGTGTTCGCAAAGATCGAAGCGGCGGGTGCGCCGCGCACATGATGGTCCCAAGGATCGTTGTTCAAGAAGCGCACCTTTGCGCCTTGCGCCACCACCGTCACGGCGGGGATAAATTGCATTTTTTCGTTCATCACGGTGGCCGTGGTGGGAAGTTGCGTGGCTGCATTGCGCACGGTGGCATGCACCAGCACGACCACCGCATCTTGCGCTGGCTTGCCCTCACGATCTACCACGCTGACTTGCACGCTGCCCGCTTGTGCCGCCAAGCTCGCACTGAGCGCAACATACAAAGAAAATAGGCTTATCGCCCTTACAGAATATGAGAAGTTTGCTATTGATTTCATAGTATTTTTCCTTCTATCATTTGACATTGATGATATCTCGATGCATCGGCGCGAGCAAGGCCAGCATGCGGTTTTGGGCGCTAAAAGGGACGCCGCGCGTGGCCATGCTTTTTTGCAACACATCCACCAGCGCGTTGAAATTGGCTTTGTTGATGTCCATTTCTTTGTGAACGAGCTTCATATCAGGCCCTTTGTATTGGCACGGGCCGCCGGCCAGCATGCACATTTGATTGCCCAAGCCGGTTTTGAATTGCGCAGGATTGGTTTTCTCAAAGAAAGGCTGCATGCGCTTGTCGGCCAGCAAATCTTTCAGGAATTCATCCATCAAGGCAGACATACCGGCTTGCTCGCCGAAGGCTTTATACAGGCTGTCGTCGGCCCTAGCGGGGATGGCGATGAAGGAGATAGCGGCGATCAAAGCGAAGAGGATTTTTTTCATGACGACTCCTTAGAAAGCCACTTGGGCCGAGAGATACGCGCCCGTTTGTCGGCGGCGGGCGGTGGTGGCGGGCACGATCAGGCCGAGATCCACATAGGCGAAGGTGAGCGAGAGGTTTTTGCTCGGCGCCCAAGCGATGAAAAGATCTTTCCAATCGCTCGATTGCAGGCCATCGGCCAAGCCTGCAGCATTGCCAGCCACTTGCAAGCGATTGGACATTTTTCGGTATTCTGCGCCAACGGCGAGGTTGTTACGCAGTAGGTAGGCCACGGATATTTCGGGTAGAAATTCATAGCTGCTTTTAGCGCCGCCTAGGGTTGCGCCAAAGCCGAGCAGGCCATTTTGATTGGCCTTTGTGGCGCGCAGTGTGCCGTTCACCAAAACGCCTTGTGCGAGGAAGAGCTTGGTGGCACTCAGATAGACATCGGTACCGCTGCGCTTGGCTCCCAGCGCGGTGAGCGTGGGGTCAAGCGCGGTCGAACCTAGACGTTTGCTTTGCACACCTACGGCAATCGCGGGCATGAGCGAATCACTGTCGAGCACGGCATCGCCAGCCAAGCGCAGCTTGACACCCAGAATATCTTGCTTCAAGCGCAGGCCGGGTGCGCCGAGCAACACGCCGGTGATGCCGGTGGCCAAGTCTTGTTTGGCGAATGAGATTTCCACACGCTCATTCCAGCCCAGGGCAACGCCATACGTGCTCAGGCCGTAATCTTGCGTGGTCACGCGGGTGGCGTGCGCGGTGACGCCTATTTCACCTTCTGTGGCTTGGCTGCCGATCACCGCCCAGGGCGTGAGCCCGCCACCTGCTGCGCCATCGACCGTGCTCACACCGCCGGTGAGTAGCAGTTTCCCAGTCTCAGAATGGGCTGTAGGCGTTATAAATATTGCGCAGGACGCGATTGAAAGCATAGCCACGCTGTTCACCGGTCTGCGAGAAATACGAGGGAATAGATGCATCGGTCTTCCTTGTTAAGAACTTTATGCATGGAATACGCAGCAAATGGGATTTTGGATGCATGGCTGCACAGCATTCCAGCCCATCAAAATGCTATTTTTTCAGCTTAACTGAATCCAAGCCTTTGCGCCACCCGTATTAAAAGAGTCCGGACAACTCAATTCTTCTTTTCACACCCTTTTCTGGAGTTTTCAATGAATCCCACTTCTTCGCGCCGCAATTTCTTTGGTCAAACCGGCCAACTCTCCGCTCTTGGCTTGGCTTTGTTGGGCGGCAATGTCGCTTTGGCACAAGGCATGGCTGGCGATGCCGCTAAAGACACGGGCATCCTCAATGTGGCGCTCGGCCTTGAGCACGAGGCCATCAATGCTTATCAGCTCGGCGCGCAAAGCGGCTTGCTGCAAAAGCCCGTGCTCGATATTGCTGTGAGCTTCCAATCGCATCACAAAGCGCACCGCGATGCTTTGATCGACACGATTCAAAAGCTCGGCGGCCGGCCAGTGGGTGAGAAAAGCTTGGCCGATTACGCCAAAGCCTTGAAAGCCGACACCTTGAAAAGCCAAGGCGATGTGCTAGATCTGGCCGCTCGCTTGGAGCTGGGTGCGACCAACGCATATTTGGGCGTGATCCCGGCTTTCATCAGCAAAGACTTGGCCAAAGTAGCAGCGCGCTTAGCCGCTGACGAAACCATGCATTTCACCATTTTGACCAACGCGTTGGGCCGGCCGCTGCCTGCTGGCGCTCTGAGCTTCGGGGCTTAAACGGTGTTTTCCAAGTTGATGCACTGCTTGGCCTTAAAGCCAAGCTTCGCGCTGAGCCTGTCACTTTTGGTGGCAGCGCTCGGCGCTTTTTCTACAGCCGGTACGCAGGCTCAAACGGCATCCGCTGCCAAGCCGAGCGCCGAGCGCGGATTGGCGATCTATACCGCCAAATGCAGCGCTTGCCACAGCGTGGATGAAAACCGCGTGGGCCCAGCGCATGCGGGTGTGGTGGGCCGCCGGGCAGGTAAGGCCAAAGATTATGAGTATTCTGAGGCCTTGAACAAGAGTAATATTGTATGGAGCCGCAACAAGCTACAAGCTTGGCTCACCGACCCCGAAAAACTCATCCCCGGCCAGCGCATGGGCTATCGCCTCTCGCTGCCGCAAGAGCGTGCGGATGTGGTGGCCTATCTGGCCACGCTGCCTGCACCCAAGTAATTCCAATAAAAATCAGCATCATGACCCCAGCCACCTCTGACGACCAACTCATCCTTTGGCTTGAGCGCATCGCCGCCCAAGATGCCACCGCCCTGCGCCAGCTCTATGACGCGACCAGCAGCAAGCTGTATGCGATTGCGATGCGCGTGGTGGGCAATGTGGAGCACGCGGAAGATGTGTTGCAAGAGGCGTTTGTCACCATCTGGCGCATCGCGGGCGATTATCGCGCGCCCTTGAGCCCGCCGCTGGTTTGGATGGGCGTGATCGTGCGAAGCCGGGGCTTGGATTTTCTGCGTCGCCGCAAAGCTGAGCGCGCCTTGGCTGGCCAGCCCATCGACGACATGCTGGCCGATACCTTGCCCGCTGATCAAGACACACCGATGGACATACAAGAAGCCAGCGAGCAAGCCTGGGCGCTGCATGAATGCTTGCGCAAAATTGAAGTCAAGCAACGCCAAGTTGTCACCATGGCTTACTTTCGCGATTTGAGTCACAGCGAGCTTGCGCAGCAACTTAAGCTACCGCTGGGCACCGTGAAGACTTGGATGCGCCGTGGCCTGGATCAACTGCGCACTTGCATGAACCGTTTCGCATAAAGCTAAGGCTATGAATATCGCTCAACACCCCGAATTGCTCGACCAACTCGCTGCGCGTTATGCCGTGGGCATGTTGCGCGGTGGCGCGCGCCGCCGCTTGGAAGCACATGCCCGCCAGAGCGCCACGGTTCGCGCCCGAATTCTGCTCTGGCAAGAAAGGATGTCTGCCCTGATGGAACTGCCCTCCCCCCTTCAACCCAGCCCCAATGTCTGGAAACGCATTGAAAACAGTTTGCAAGCCATTCCAAAGCAGATTTTGCAAGCGTCACCAAAATTGCAACAACTACAGGTCAGCCTGGATCGCCTTCGCAAGCATCTGGCATGGTGGCGTGCGGGCGCAGCGCTGGCAGGCATCGCTGCCGTGGTGGGCACACTCGTCTCGCTGCAATCCACACAAAGCCTAGAGGGCCGTGGCCAGCAAATTGCTCAGCTTGAAAAGCAGCTCCAGCAGCAAGCTGCGCAGCAACAGATTCAATATGTGGCGGTGCTGGCTGATGAAAAATCAGATGCATCGGTGCTCGTGACCTTCGATCCTGATAAAAAACGCCTCGTTTTGCAGCGCGTGGGCGGCTACCAAGAAGCTACCGACAAATCCCTCCAGCTCTGGGCGCTGCCTCCCGGTCAAGCGCCACAGTCGCTGGGCGTGATGGGTGGCGACAAGGTGCTCAAGCTCACCGCCGCCCCCGAGCAAATCAAAAATGTGCCCACTTTGGCGATCAGCCTGGAGCCCAAAGGCGGCGTGCCGAGCAGCGGCGGGCCCACGGGGCCGGTGCTATTTAAGGGCGCTTTACTGCAAACCGTACTTTAAACTACCTGTAAAACATTTTGTAAATTTCAAACTATTTTGGGCAGGTATGCATCTGAAATGCGAGCATACCCGTAGCACTTCTATGTCTGCCCTACTTTCATTTTCCCCTGCATCCTGCGTGCCGATCCCGCCTTGGCAGCTGAGGCCGAAGCTTTCAAGGCACAATGCACGGGTGAATCGCTTTTCTACCCCTGAAATCCAAGCCCTCGCTCCCCCGTTGAGCGAAGAAACTGCGCTGCAAGGCCTGATTCAGCGGATGGCCCAAGGCCAAGCGGCCGCCATGTCAGAGCTGTATGACACCACCATTTCCCGCGTCTACAGCGTGGTACGCCGCTTCTCATCTGACGATGCCAGCGCACAAGATGTCACGCAAGAGGTCTACTTACAAGCTTGGCAGCAGGCCAGCCGATTTGATGACCAGCGCGGCGCGGCCATGGCTTGGTTGCTCAATCTCGCGCGCAGCCGCGCTCTGGATGCTTGGCGAAAACTAGCCAGCAACCCCGTGATGGCCAACAGCGACATGGCTGAAGAGGCCTCGGCGCACTGGCTGCATGCCCAGCAACCTGCCGACATACTTGAAGCCACCGACACCAAAGCTCAGCTTCATGCCGCATTGCAGCAATTGCCCGCCGCCACGCGCCAAATGCTGAGCTTGGCTTTTTTCCATGACATGACGCACCTTGAGATCAGCAAGCATCTGGATATGCCGCTGGGCACAGTAAAAAGCACTGTTCGCCGCGCCTTGCTGAGCCTGCGTGACTCATTACAACAAAGCGGCCTGAGCCGAGAATATCTGGCTGCCTTGGCGCTGGAAGACATCTTATGAACGACGATAAATCACTGAACCCCGCCTGGACAGGCCAATTCGCGCAAGCCCTGCGCACCGATCCCGCGCACATTCTCAGCGAAGAGGCGAATGCGCGCATTAAACAATCTGTGCTGCAGAAAATCATGGCCTCATCCCAGGCACAGAGTAGTGTTCGTAATGTGCGCCGAGATGAGGGCTGGCACGACTTGGGCAAACACAAGCAAGCCAAGGTCTTGCATGACGACGGCACAACCTTGTCTTGGCTGCTCAAGATGTTACCCGGCAGCAACTTGCCTGTGCACGACCATGCTGATGGCGCTGAAGAATGCATGATCTTAGAAGGCAGCCTGCGCATTAATGGCGAAATGCTTCTGGCGGGCGATTACCAAATTGCACTGCATGGCTCGGTGCACTATGAAGTCTTCAGCGAGGAAGGTACCTTGGTTTATTTGCGTTCGCCATCCAGCCGTCGCCAGGATTTGATGGGAGCCTGAGGCATTATTTGATGCTTCAAACGCTATCAAATAGTGAGCATACTATTTAGACAATACAAGGGCTACTGCCCAGTTTTCTTTGTAAACACTTAAGAAACAGGCATTGCCAAGGGTTTGGCGGCAGGCTTCTTGCGCTTGGCTTCGCGCTCTTGCGCTTTGGCGCGGCGCTCGGCTGCTGCCTTCTCGCGCGCTGCGGCTTGTTGTCGGCTTCGGGCCATTTTGGCTGCATCGCGAGCGCCCTCATCCGCTGCTTTCTTGGCTGGGCGCTCAACGCGGGCTTGTCCTTGGGGCGCTGCGGCTTGGGGTTCAGCAGCTTGAAGTGCGGCAGTTTTGGATGCGGCGGCATCGGGGCCTGAAGCGGCGCCAGCAGATGCGTTGGCAGAGCCGGCTAATTTTGCCTCGCGACTGCGCTCGCGCTGCGCGCGATCTTCCTCCCGCTTCTCAGCAGCGGCCATCGCGCGGCCACGTCGCTCAGCCACATTCTGTTGCGCCTGCGGTGAGTTTCTCTCATCCACAGCCCCAACGCGATCTGCTGCAGCGCGTTTGCGTTGCACATCATTCAGCGC
>JANMDE010000227.1:0-3085 GCA_031376105.1 Variovorax sp.
TCCGCCACCGCCATGAAGCGCGCCAAGCGCTCATCGCGCAGGGCTGTAGGCAACATCCCCTCAAGCTCATTGGCCGCAGCGCCCTTCACAGGGCTGTAGGCAAAGCAGCCCGCGCGATCAATTTTGGCCTCGCGCAGAAAATCAAGAAGATGCTGAAATTCTTCTTCTGTCTCTCCCGGAAAGCCTGCGATAAAGGTGGAACGAATCACAATCTCTGGACAAATCTCTCTCCAGCGCTCAATGCGCGCCAGATTTTTCTCGCCACTGGCTGGGCGCTTCATGCGCTTCAAAACATCGGGGTGGCTATGCTGAAACGGCACATCCAAATACGGCAAAATCCGGCCTGTGGCCATCAGCGGCACGATCTCGTCCACATGCGGATACGGGTAGACATAATGCAAGCGAATCCAAGCACCATAGGGCTCGGCCAGCTTTGATAGCTCTTCGCACAACTCAAACATCCGCGTTTTCACTGGCTTACCGTCAAAAAAGCCGGTGCGGTATTTCACGTCCACGCCATAGGCTGAAGTGTCTTGGCTGATCACCAGCAGCTCTTTCACGCCGCCTTCAAACAGCGCCTTCGCCTCTTTCAACACATCGCCCACAGGTCGGCTCACCAAATCGCCGCGCATGCTCGGGATGATGCAAAACGTGCAACGATGGTTGCAGCCTTCAGAGATTTTGAGGTAAGCGTAATGCTTGGGCGTGAGCTTGATGCCAAATGCAGGCACTAGATCAACAAACGGATCGTGCGGCTTCGGCAAATGCTTGTGCACCGCATCCATCACCTCCTGCGTGGCATGCGGGCCCGTAACGGCCAAAACGCTCGGATGAATGCTACGCACGAGGTTTTGAGCATCGTTTGTGCTGCTACCCGTTATAGATCCTGTGCGGTTAGCTATCATTTCAGGAGCGTCTGATGGCTTCATATCTACCGTCTTCGCCCCCAAACAACCCGTCACAATCACGCGGCCATTGGCCGCCAGCGCCTCGCCAATCGTGTCCAAGCTCTCTTTGACCGCATCGTCAATGAAGCCGCAGGTGTTCACGATCACCAGATCCGCGCCCTCAAAGGTCTTGGATGTTTCGTAGCCCTCCGCCGATAGTTGCGTGAGGATTAATTCAGAATCCGTGAGCGCCTTAGGGCAGCCCAGGCTCACGAAGCCAACTTTAGGGATTTTGGTAGGGGTGAATTCGGGGGTAGCAACAGTCATCCCCGTATTGTCTCAGATGGGGCAATACAAGCTCAGCAGACTGAAACTGAAGCGCTTCAGCGTTTCATCCCAAACGCACTCAGCATCTGCTCCTGCATTTGCGCGGCAACGGCTTGGGATTGCTCCATGAAGCCGCCCATGAGGTGGTTCATATTGGGCATGGCGGCGGGCATGACGCCCGGCATCACACCGGGCAGGCCGGTGGGCAGGGGCATGGCTTGGCCCATCTTGCCTTGCATGTCCATGAAGACTTGCATGTTTTTCTCCAGCATGCTGCCCATGAAGCCTTGCATGGTGTGGCCATAAAAGCGGATCATGTTGGCCAGAGCGGCTTCGCTGAGCATCGGTACGCCGCCCATCTCTTCTTCCAAGATGATTTGCAGCAAGATCGAGCGCGTGAGGTCTTCGCCTGTTTTTGCATCCAGTACCGCAAAAAGCTTGGCGTCAATCACGAGCTGTTTGACTTCCGCGAGTGTGATGTAAGCAGAGCTGACCGTGTCATAGAGGCGGCGATTAGGGTATTTTTTGATGATGCGCTGCTTGGGCGCAGCGGAGGAGGAGGCTTTGGAATCGCTGGAATCTGCCGAGCCAGCGCTGGCAGCTTTTTTTGTGGTGGCCAAAGAATTCTCCTAAACTAATCGCAATGAAAGATGCTTCAAAAAATCTGCTGCATCGCAACAAGATTCTAGGCAAATCATACGAAAAGCCAACAAAAAAGCCGCTAGGTTTACCCTTAGCGGCTTTGAAACTCATGATGCCAACATCGGGCATGTTGGTAGGTGCACACAACATTGGAAATGTTGGTAGGCGCAATTGGACTCGAACCAACGACCCCCACCATGTCAAGGTGGTGCTCTAACCAGCTGAGCTATGCGCCTATTGAAGCCCTAGATTATAGCATTGTGTTTGGCGACGTCTTTGCGCTCAGGCTGCGCGGCGCGACTGGCAGGGGCTCCGGCATCGCTGCGCAGAGGATAATCAACCAATGTCCTCTTCCAACAAAATTCTCTACGGCTTTCATGCCGTGGGCGTGCGCCTGAAAACGGCTGCTCCCTCTATTCTTGAACTGCATATCGACGTCACGCGCCGCGATGCGCGTATGAAGCAGTTTCAAGAGCGTGCACGGGAAGCTGCCGATGCCACGCCGGGCTTGAAACTGATTGAATCCAACGGCGCACGCCTCACCAGCATGTGCGGCGGCATGATGCATCAGGGTGTGGTGGCGGTGGTCAACCCTTTGGTGCAGGCGCGATCGGTGGACGACGTGCTTGACCAGCTAGAAGACACGAAAACGGCTCAGCCCGCGTTGATTTTGGTGCTCGATGGCGTGACCGATCCGCATAACTTGGGCGCTTGCCTGCGCGTGGCTGATGGCGCGGGCGCGCATGCCGTGATCGCACCGAAAGACCATGCTGTGGGCATCAATGCGACAGTGGCGAAGGTGGCGAGTGGCGCAGCAGAAACCGTGCCTTATTTGATGGTGACGAATCTGGCGCGCACCTTGGGCGAGCTCAAAGAACGCAACATTTGGGTGATTGGCACCAGCGAGGATGCCGAGAAAACCATTCACCAAATTGATCTCAAAGGCCCTGTGGCCTTGGTGCTTGGCGCAGAAGGCACCGGCATGCGCCAACTCACCCGCAAGACCTGCGACGAACTCGTGCGCATTCCGATGCAAGGCGCGGTTGAAAGCTTGAATGTCTCGGTGGCCAGCGCGGTTTGCTTGTATGAAGCTGTGCGACAGCGATCGTTGGTTTAGATTTTTACACTCCCCCTCTTTCATCAAAAAATACTCACTATGAAACAAATAGCAAACTACTCATATTCTATAAGGGCAATCGCCCTTATATCCGTCATGTTCCTGCTACAAG
>JANMDE010000233.1:0-2508 GCA_031376105.1 Variovorax sp.
AGAGCTCGCGCGCGGGCAATGGCAGCTCGTCGTTACTGAATTGCCACAAGGTGTGAGCACGGCAAAGGTTTTGGAAGAGATTGAAGAAATCACCAATCCGAAGGTGAAGACGGGCAAGAAAGCACTCTCCCAAGATCAGACGCAACTCAAGAGTAGCATGCTCGCGCTACTGGATGTGGCGCGCGATGAGAGCAACAAAGATGCGCATGTGCGTCTGGTGTTTGAGCCGAAAACGAGCAAGATTGGTCAGCAAGAATTGATCACAGCTTTGCTCGCGCACACCTCGCTAGAGAGCTCCTGCTCGATCAACCTCACCTCGATTGGCATTGACGGCGTGCCGAAGCAAAAAAGCCTGCGCGAGATGCTTTCCGAATGGATTGAATTCCGCGCCACCACGATTGAGCGGCGTTCGCGCCATCGTTTAGAAAAGGTGCTGGAGCGCATCCATATTCTGGAAGGCCGCCAAATCGTCTTGCTCAATATTGACGAAGTGATCGCCATCATTCGCCAGAGCGATGAGCCGAAAGCTGCGCTGATTGCACGTTTCAAGCTCTCTGATCGCCAAGCCGAAGACATCCTTGAAATTCGCCTGCGCCAGTTAGCGCGCCTAGAAGCGATCAAGATCGAGCAAGAGCTGAAAGAGCTGAAAGACGAGCAAGGCAAGCTAGAAGACATCATCAACTCGCCCGCCACGCTACGCCGCCTGATGATCAAAGAGATCGAGCAAGATGCCAAAGCCTTTGGCGATCCGGCCAAAGACCCGCGCCGCACGCTGATCCAAGCTGAGAAAAAAGCCGTGGCCGAAATCAAAATCGTGGACGAAGCCGTGACTGTGGTCGTATCAAGCAAAGGCTGGGTGCGCGCTCGCAGCGGCCATGGCCATGAGCAGAGCAGCTTCGCCTTCAAATCAGGCGATGCTTTGTATGACACCTACGAATGCCGCACGGTGGACACGCTGCTGGCCTTTGGCAGCAACGGCCGCGTCTACAGCGTGCCAATCGCCAGCTTGCCGGGTGCACGCGGCGATGGCCAGCCCGTGAACACGCTGATTGAATTGGAATCGGGCACGCAGCTCGTGCATTACTTCGCTGGCGCGGCCTCCGCGCAAATGCTGCTTTCGTCGAGCGGCGGCTATGGCTTCATCGCCAGCGTAGAGCACATGATTTCCCGCCAAAAAGCCGGCAAAGCTTTCATCACCGTGGGCGAAGGAGAAAGCGTCTGCAAACCCTCTCCGCTAGAGATTTTTATAAAAAATACAGCTCTACCCCTTATAGAATCTACGCAGTTTGCTATGAAATTAATAGCAGCTACGCATGTGGCCTGCGCCTCCGCAGGTGGCCGCATCTTGACGTTTGAGATCACCGAACTCAAAGCGATGGGCGGCGGCGGGCGCGGCCTGATGTTGATTGATCTGGACGCGAAAGACAGCCTCGCCGGCGCAGCCGCCTACAGCCGCAGCATCAAAATTTTCGGCATTGGCCGAGGCGGCAAAGAGCGTGAGGAGCAACTAGAAATCCGCAGCCTCAACAACGCCCGCGCCGCCCGAGCCCGTAAAGGCAAAGCCGCCGATCTGGGCTTCAAGCCTACGGGCGTGGTGCGGGTGGAGTAGGGCGTGGCGTGATGAAAAAAGACCTGTGCTGTGCAGTCGCAGCCCTCGGCTTGATCTTCAGCTCGGCCCTATGGGCGCAAGCGTCCAGCGGTCAACAGTCTTCGTCATCCGGATCGGTGGTTTCAGCGCAATCGCCCGCCAGTAAAACCGCCTCCTCGCCCAGCGCCATCCCCACCCCCAAGGCCGCGTCCCCGATTCAAACGCAGTTCAAGGCCTTCAAACTCATGTTTCTTGCAAACGGGAAGGAAGAGCTGGAGCCGGCTAGCAGCGTGAGCCCGGGCGATGTGGTGGAGTATGTGGCGGTGCATCGCAATGTGTCCCAGCGGCGATTGCTGAACGTGGATTTCAGCATCCCCATTCCGTATGGCACCACGCTTTGGCAGGGTAGTGTGTGGCCTGAGAATGGGCAGTTGCGGATGCCTGATTTAGCGCTGAAAGATGGGAAGGCGAATCCGCAAACGAATGGCAGCGCAATGGCCAAGGCGGGAGAACAAGGCGCAAACTTCCCGCGCGTGGTGTGGCATATTGACCGGCTAGATCCAGGCCAGAGTGTGCAGCTCAAATTGCGAGTCAGCATTGACCCCGATCCCACGCTCGCTCCCGCGCCAGCTCCCAACCCTTTTCGCCCAAGCCAGCCGCAATTGCGCAAGCCTTGAATTTGGGCGTGACAAATCAATAATTAATACCGTAAATCTAACATTTGATATATGATTTACGGTAATGATTACTAGAAACATTCAATCGATCGTCCAAAAACGCTTGGCCACCGTAGTGCCGGCGGTGGTTTTACTCGGGCCGCGCCAAGTGGGTAAAACGACCTTGGCGCGTGCGGTGGCAGCCGATTGGCCAGGTGGCGCGATTTACCTTGACATGGAGCGCCCGGCTGACAGGCGGCGGCT
>JANMDE010000276.1:0-1779 GCA_031376105.1 Variovorax sp.
GCTTGCCCGCTGCACGCATCGCGCAAGCGCATTCTCAAGCCGTACAGGAGCGCTACGATAGCGATACGCAACGTGCGATTGAGCTGGGCGTGTTTGGTGCGCCCAGTTTTGTGATTGACGGCGAGATTTTCTGGGGGCAAGATCGTCTCGACTTTGTGCAGCGAAAATTAGCAGCGTGAAGCTGATAAGGAGAAACTGATGGGAAAAATGATTCACCTGACCAGTGCAGACGGTGCGCAGATTGCGGCTTATGAGGCGACACCTGCCGAAGGCCCGCAAGGCGCAGCTGCGCCAGTGCGCGGTGCGGTGGTGGTATTGCAAGAAATCTTTGGTCTGAATCGCCATATCCGTAACGTGGCCGATGGCTATGCGAAGGCGGGCTATTTCGTGATTGCTCCCGCCATGTTTCATCGTGTGGCTGCTGGCATCGAGTTGGGTTACTCGCCCGAAGATATGCCCAAAGGCTTCGCCCTCAAAACCGCCGCTGAAGTATTGTTGCCCCAGCTTTTGGGCGACGTTCAAGCGGCCATTGACCATGCGGCTCGCGCTGGCAAGGCAGCGGGCGCACCTAAGCAGCTGAAGGTGGGCATCGTAGGCTATTGCTGGGGCGGGCTGCTGAGCTGGCGCGCAGCCCAGCAGTTGCAAGGCCTGGCTGCCAGCGCACCCTACTACGGAGGCGGTATGCACAAAGAGCTTAAGCTGCCTCTGCGCTGCCCCACGGTGGCGCATGTGTCAGATTGCGATGATTACGTGCCGATGGATGGTGTGATGGCGCTCAAAAATGCCTATCCACAAGCCACGGTGCATATGTATCCCGCCAAACACGGCTTCAATTGCGACGAGCGTGCATCGTATGACCCTGCTAGCGCTGCCTTGGCGCGAGATCGCACCTTGGCATTTTTCGCGCAGTATTTGATGGCTTGATCTCGCCCAAGTCAGCCTTGCAGGCAATGGCCGCGACTTGGGTGTCGAATGCGGTAAAATACGCAGTTGTTTAAGATTGACAGGGAAGGCTTCGAAAGGGGCACCCGGATACTGGAAAAAGCATGGCTGTCGTAGTTAATAAACCCCTCCCAGAATTCGAAGCCAACGCGACAAGCGGCCTCAAGGTCTCCAACCAGTCGCACCAAGGCCAAATGGTGGTGTTGTATTTCTATCCCAAAGACAACACCCCCGGCTGCACCACCGAAGCCATGCAGTTTCGTGACAAATACAAAGATTTCGTGAAAGCGGGCGCTATTGTGTTCGGTGTGAGCCGCGACAACATGAAATCTCACGACGAATTCAAGGCCAAGCTCGAATTGCCCTTTGAGCTGATTGCCGACACCGAAGAAAAAATGTGCCATGGCTTTGGCGTGGTGAAAAACAAAATCATGTATGGCAAAAAGGTCAAGGGCATCGAGCGCAGCACTTTCTTGGTGGGTCCCGATGGCGTGCTCAAGCAAGAATGGCGCGGTTTGAAAGTGCCAGGTCATGTGGAAGAAGTGCTCAAAGCCGTCAAGGCGCTGAAAAAAGCGGCCTGATTTCCCGGCTTGCCGCTTGCTGAGTGATTTGCTTAAGTCCTTGTCACTGCTCATTTTTTGCTAGCAATTTGATCTACCCATGGCGCGCCAGTGGCATGTTTGCCACTGAGCTAAAAATATTTTTCTTGCACTGACACACAGCCCGTGTATAGTGGTGCTATGAATTTGATACTGACTCGGGCTCACCGCTCTGTCACTGCAAAAATGACGGAGACAGCCTCCAAAAAAGCCACGCGGGCAGCCGGGTGGCTTTTTT
>JANMDE010000318.1:0-2664 GCA_031376105.1 Variovorax sp.
GCTCCATTGGCGCAAGATTTCGCAAAACGGGCGTGGGTCTGCAATCTCATCGGGCGCAATGCCTGCCAAGCCGTCACTCGTGATGTTACGGATGCAATTGCCGCTGGTTTGAATGCCATGCATGTTCACGCTGGCCAGCAGATCCATCACGTCGGCAGATTTATTGAGCGGAATCCAGTTGTATTGGATATTTTGCCGCGTGGTGAAGTGGCCATAGCCCTTTTGTAATTCAATGCCTTGGCCAGAAAGGCGCGCCTGGCCTATGACGGCGGCTTGGAAGACTTCATCGCTCGGCTGATCGTATTCGAGCGCAATTTGAGCGAGCACGCGCATTTGAGCGGAATTGAGCTCGCCATAGGGCACGGCCACGCGGAGCATCGGCGCATAGCGCTGCACATACCAGCCGTTTTGCAGGCGCAGCGGGCGAAATTCTTCTTCCTTCAGACGGCCATCTAAGCGGCGCTCAAGCTGATCACGGTACTGTGCAGCGCGCAGCTTGACGAACTCTTTGTCGAATGCGTTGTATTGATACATGAAGTCAAACCTACAAAATCTTTAAATGGCCAGCAGCTTGAAGCCTGCATAGGCCAGCAGCAGCGAGAGGATGGAGCGAATCGCACGATCCGGCACATGGTTACCCAGCTTGGTGCCCAGCCAAATGCCGGGCAGAGAGCCCGCAAGCAGTTTGGCCAGCAACGGCCAATCGACCGAGCCAATCGATGCGTGGCCCAGACCTGCCACCAGCGTGAGTGGCACGGCATAGGCCACGTCAGCAGCCACGATGCGGTTGAGTGGCAATGCGGGGTAAAGCAGCATCAGCGCGGTCACGCCAATCGCGCCTGCGCCGACCGAGGTGAGCGAGACCAATACGCCGATTACCGCGCCGAAGAGAATAGGCAGCGCAGGGTGACGCGGCCGAGTGGCTATCTCCAATTGCTCTGGGCTGATGTCTTTTGAAGCGGCCGCGGTGCCCTTGATGACTTTATAGAGTGTGGCTGCTGCGGTGAGCAATAGTGCAAAGCCGAGGGTCGTCGTCATCACCTTTTGCACGGCTTCTTGTGCTGCACCAAAATAATGCAGTGCGCCCACGGTCAGCAAGGCAGCGGGAATGGAGCCAAGGCTGAGCGTGCCCACGATTCTCCAGTCGACGCGGCGAGCCAGCGCGAGATTAACCGTGCCGCCGAGCTTGGTGAAGGCGGCGAAGAGCAAATCAGTGCCCACGGCGAGGATGGGCTTGATGCCAAAGCCGAAGATGAGCAGCGGCGTCATCAAAGAGCCGCCCCCCACGCCGGTGAGGCCCACCACGAAACCAACGAAGAAGCCAGAAAGAATAATTGCGAGATCAGTCATGGGGTTGGACTGTGCCTCAGGGTCCATCAAATCCAAACTACTTTTTTGTTGTTGGCTTATTCAAATATGCATATGCCCTGAAAGCATATAGACATGGCGTACTTCTCGAAAATCAGATTTTCTTGCCAGCTGTTGTGTACAGCTCAGACAGTGGCACCATGCGGCCATGCAGAGGCAAGATGCGATCAACTTTGAGGTTGAGCTTTTCAATATTGGCGATCAGGTTCAGGTGATTGCCATTGGGTTTGGCGGGCGGGGCTGCGCCGGGGGCACCGGGCGTAAACGCATCGGCTTGGATCAGCAGGCGCTCTTGCGGCAGATAGACCATCACGAAGCCGTCGGCATGCACGCTGTCTGTGATCAGGTGCAGCTCGACTTGGCGGCTGCCGTCAGTCAAAGTTCGCTTGCTGCTCACGCCTTCGACACTGGCTTTTTTACCGGATTTGGCGAGCATGTCGGGGCGAATGGTGCTGGCGTTGCTCAAGGCTTGGGTGAAGAATGGCACACCAGCTGCACTGGCAATGATCGTTGCGCCTTCTGAGGCTGCCGCGCGCACGCCGCCTGAGTGATCAAAATGATGGTGCGAATTGACCATGAAACGGATGGGTTTGCCGGGAATCACGCGGCGCGTCTCGGCCATCACAGCTGCAGCGCGACCGTCATACAGCGGGCTTTCTACCAAGACGATGTGGTCTTTCATCTCAATAGCGACGCTGTTATGTGAGCCGCCCGCAATAAACCACACGCCGGGTGCGGCTTGCTCGCTACTTGCGCGCTCTGTGAAGCTGCGCAGGAGATCAGTGGCGGCAATGGTGATGGGTGCATTGACCTGCACTTCGCTGACCTGCAAGTCAAGCGTGTTCACGCCTTCTTGCATTTGCCGGATGCGCATCGGGAATTGGGCGCTGCCTTGCGTTTTGTAGTCGCTGTACATCGTGACCACGGCGCTTTCGCCCATGACGGGGTGCGGGGTCCATCCCAGGAAGATGATCCATTCTTTATTCTTCATGGCCTGCTCGGCCTGGGTCAGCATGCCCGCTTCCGAGCTCTCGACCAGTTCAAAGCCTGCGAGGTTGTTCTTGGCATCGGCAATCATCGTGCCGATGATGCGGTTGCCGTCATTGCCCGCTTCGATGCCGTAGATCTTGCCTTCGAACTTGTCTTTGTTGGCTCCGAGATCGGCAAGGCTCTTGACGCCTGCATCAGCCACATATTGCGGAACAACGAGGCCGTAGCCAGCGCCGTCCAGATTGGTTCCGATCGTTTCAACCGACTTGTCATCGGTGTAAGCCTTGATGTCGGCGGTCATGCTCG
>JANMDE010000359.1:0-4222 GCA_031376105.1 Variovorax sp.
CCCGCCAACTTCCAAGGCAACTGGCCACCGAGCTTCTTTTAACCGGCGATCGCATCAGCGCCGAACGCCTGCACGCGCTGGGCCTGGTCAACCAGCTCACTGACAATGGCCAAGCCTTAAGCGCAGCTTTGCAGCTCGCAGAGAAATTAGCCACCCGCGCACCCAATGTGATGGCCAGCATCAAAGAGTTGGTGAGCGACGCACCCGAGCGCAGCCTCAACCAACACCTCAGCGCAGAGCGCGATTTCTTTGTGCGCAATCTGCATCACGCTAACGGAGGTGAAGGCATCGCAGCCTTCTTAGAAAAGAGAAAACCTCAGTTTTAATAGACTTTTAAGGCGGTAGCCCTTATATTATATGCATAGTTCGCTATATATTTAATAGCAAATAAGAAGACTCAAAAACGTGAATCGCCTACTTAAAGCGAAAAAATAAATTCGCATCCTTCACGCGATGCGCCTGCAACACATGCTCAATCAGCCCATAGCTGAGCAGCCGGTTGAGCAAATTTTCTGCTTCATAGCGCGGCAATTGATGTTGCTTGCTAAGCCAGCTCACAGCATCTTGCCCCACCCAGCATGCTGGATACGACTTACCCAGATAGCTGCGATCTTTCACCTCCATGCCTTTGGCGCTTTGCATCTGCTGCAGCAGTTTGCCCAAATGGGTTTGCGCGGTATTGGCCGTAGCATCGAGCCGATAGTAAAACTCAGCATTCTCAAAGCCATGCTCGTGCACCACATGGTGCATCAGCCCCATGCTCAGCAAAGCTTGGCCCGTTTGCACCGCTGTGCTCGCGCTGCATTGAAATTGGCCGCGCAGCCATTGCACCGCTTCTGTGCCTAAAAAGCAGGCAGGATAGCTGGTGAGCCGATGCGTGCGATCCACCGATTTCACGCCCGATGCCATCACCTGCGCCAAAGATTCTGCGCTGCGGCTGGACTGCGAGCGAATCAGCCCGCGCAGCGTGAGCGGATCGGGCTTAGCCAACATGGCTGCAAAGTATTGCGATAGTTTTTGTGCAGGCAAGATCGGCTGGCCTGTGAGCTGTGCCAGCAGGTTTGGCAACTCGGCATCAGCGAGCATGGCCTGCGCATCCACCTCGGCAAACAGCCCGGCAAAGCCCATTTCTTTCGCCCAAATTTGATCTGATGGCCAAACCGGCCCTTGCTCATGGCGAAACAAAATCACGCGCTGGCGCAGCGCTGTGGGCAAACGCTTGGCCATATCGTGAATATGCTTGAAGCCAGAAGGCAAACTGCCTAGATCAATCAGCGCTGCCGAACGTTCATTGCGCTGCAATTGCAAAGCCACCGTGGTCAGCGAATCCACGCCGTCTTTCACGGATTCAGGAATCAAGCCCAGCGCCATCACCAAGGCACGCGCCGACTTATGCGCCGCATCGTGCGGTAGCGCGAGCAATACAGGAATATTCATGGAAGTCTTCTCAAAATCTAGGGTTAAGCCGGCTGACTGATCGTCAGTCGGGATTCGTCTGCTTTTTATTACGCTCCTTGGCGGCGACCAGATGGGGTATCTGCCTCAGATGCAGAAAATTCACCGCTGAGGCTGAGCCTGCCTGCACCCCTGCAAGCCCTTGGACAGGCTCAGATCGAGCGAAAAAGGGTTCTGAGGCACGTGGCTAACAGGAATTTCGCCATCTAGCCCATATGGGATATGAGAAGCTAGCTATTGTTTTGGGAGCAATGGCGCTGACGTACTGCGCCCAGCCAGTTGCCCCACCAATTCGGGCACCATGGTTTGCGCGCCACCGAGCAAGGCAGCTTGGGCATAGGTGTTGCAGACGGCCTGCGCAATCGCACAGGGCGCGGGTGTGGCTTGCGCCATTTGGGTGTAGTAGCTCAAATCTTTGTAGGCATTGCCCATGGCAAAGCGCAGCCCCGAGGCATCGCCTTCCAGCAAATAGGGCTTGAGTCGCTCTAGCGCCGCCCCGCCGCCGCCGCCTTTGGCCAACACCTCCACCAATACCCTGGCCTCCATGCCCGCACGCTCAGCGCAAGCCGCTGCCTCGGCCAGCAGCGCCACAAAACCTAGCGAGACGCTGTTATGCAGCAGCTTCATCCGGTGGCCACTGCCAACGGGGCCGCAATGCGTGATGTTTTCAGCAAAACAAGCCAGCAAGGGGCGCATCGCGTCACACAGCGCCACCTCTCCACCCACCAGCAAATTAAGCCGCCCCTCATGGGCCTCTTTGGAGGTGCGCGTCATCGGCGCATCTAAAAATTTGCTGCCAGCAGCCAACACAGCCCGCGCCATGCGCTCGGTGGATTCTGGCAAGGCTGTAGAGCAATCAATCACCACGCTGCCTTGGCGCAAGCTGGGTAGCAAAGCGCCCTCACCGATGAGCACAGCCTCCACCTGCGGCGTGCCCGTCACACACAGAATGATCACCTCCGATTGCGCAGCCAGCGCCGCCGAGCTAGTTTCGGTGCGCGCGCCAGCTGCCAGCAGCTCATCTAGCGGCTGGTTGCCTGCATGCTCCAGCAGCGTAAGCGAATGCCCATGCTTGAGCAAATTGCGTGCAATCCCATGCCCCATCAAACCCACGCCAATCATGCCGATGTTGTGTTTCATACTTTGCCTCTGCGGTTGCGCTGTTTCATCTGCAATTATGCGCATACTGCAAAGTGATTGGCAAAATGAACTGCTTGATTTTCCTGTCGCGAGCAGCGAAATCCACCATGCAAAATAGATTGAATCCATATAATGCACATGGGCACACGCGCTAGCTTGCAGCTCACCTGCTCGGCGCTTGCAGCGCCCTCCCAGAATCCAGAGACTTCCCTATGACGCAAAAAACCATTCCCATCCAGCCCCTGCGCTCTGCCAATATCACCGAAGGCAAATCGCGCGCCCCCAATCGCTCCATGTATTACGGCATGGGCTACAAAGAATCGGATTTCGGCAAGCCAATGGTCGGCGTGGCCAATGGCCACAGCACCATCACGCCTTGCAACAGTGGCTTGCAAAAGCTCGCTGATGCAGCCATTGAAGGCATCATTGAGGCAGGCGGCAATGCGCAAGTGTTTGGCACGCCCACCATTTCGGACGGTATGGCCATGGGCACCGAAGGCATGAAATACAGCCTCGTGAGCCGCGAGGTGATTTCAGATTGCATCGAAACCTGCGTACAAGGCCAATGGATGGACGGCGTGGTGGTGGTGGGCGGTTGCGACAAAAACATGCCTGGCGGCCTGATGGGCATGCTACGAGCCAATGTACCCGCGATCTATGTGTATGGCGGCACCATTCTGCCCGGCCGCTACAAGGGTCAAGATCTCAACATTGTGAGCGTGTTTGAAGCCGTGGGCCAAAACGCCGCTGGCAACATGAGTGACGAAGATTTGCGCGAAATTGAAATGCGCGCCATCCCCGGCACCGGCTCCTGCGGCGGCATGTACACCGCGAACACCATGTCATCGAGCTTCGAGGCGCTGGGTATCTCCCTGCCCTATTCCAGCACCATGGCCAATCCGCATGACGAGAAGCAAAACTCTGCCAAAGAATCTGCCAAAGTGTTGATCGAAGCCATCAAGAAAGACATCAAACCGCGCGACATCGTGACGAAGAAGGCGATTGAAAACGCAGTGGCTGTGATCATGGCCACCGGCGGCTCCACCAACGCCGTGCTTCACTTCTTAGCCATCGCGCATGCCGCAGGCGTGGAGTGGACGATTGATGATTTCGAGCGCATGCGCAAAAAAGTGCCCGTGATTTGCGATTTGAAGCCCAGCGGTAAATACCTCGCTGTTGATCTGCACAAAGCTGGCGGCATTCCGCAAGTGATGAAGGTGCTG
This sequence comes from Variovorax sp., assembly GCA_031376105.1. GTDB lineage: Bacteria > Pseudomonadota > Gammaproteobacteria > Burkholderiales > Burkholderiaceae_C > JANMDU01. Next base: position 3,819 of record JANMDE010000359.1, read on the forward strand.
CTCAATGCTGGCATGCTGCACGGCGACTGCATCACGATCTCTGGCCAGACGATTGCTGAAGTCTTGAAAGACGTGCCCGATCAGCCGAGAGCAGATCAAGATTGCATCCGCCCGATTGATAAAGCGCTCTACAAAGAAGGCCATCTGGCTATCCTCAAAGGCAATCTCAGCCCTGAAGGTGCCGTCGCAAAAATCACTGGCTTGAAAAATCCCGTGATGACAGGCCCTGCGAAATGTTTTGACGACGAACAATCCGCGCTCAAAGCCATCCTCGCCGGCAAGATCACCCACGGCGACGTGATGATCCTGCGCTACCTCGGCCCCAAAGGCGGCCCCGGCATGCCAGAAATGCTCGCCCCCACCGGCGCGTTGATCGGCGCTGGCTTGGGCGAAACGGTGGGCCT
>JANMDE010000508.1:0-9153 GCA_031376105.1 Variovorax sp.
CATTCGCCACTGCCGCCTTGGGTGCAAATGAGTTCGTTCAGTTGACCCACTGGCCAGCCTTTGCTCGGCAGCGCAAGATCTAAGGAGGCAAAGCCTGTTGACAAGGCATCAGGTTGGGATGACTGCGAGCCCAGCAATTCCTGCGCGTGCCAGAGCTGATGGCTCTGCAAGAGGGTGGACAGATCGGGAGCGGGCTGGGCTGACATACCCATAATGTACTGTATATTTAAACATGCTAAACGGATCATTCGATAAGTGTTGACGCTGCACGCTAAGGGCGTGAGCCAATCTCAGCTGTCGGTGCGCAACCTCGCACGACGATGGCCGTTGCGGGCGAGCTCAAGCCAGTCGATTGCATGCATTTCGGCGCTCAAGATAACCAAGTGATGCCGAGCACCGCTCAGATGCGACGGCGAATGTCTGAAGGGGTTTGAATGATATTTTCCGTGGGTGAGTTTGAATGCACAGGCAACTGCGTATTCACCTTCGCCGCGAGTGGCGCTGCGATGTACGGCATCGCAAGTTGCCGCACATTCACGCGTGCTTTGAGCCGCACTGCCAGCAAAAACAAGCCCCCGAGTTTGCGGTGCAAAAACAAAGCATCAATCGGTGGAATGTGCCAAAAATCTTTGTCCAGCCCTAGCGCCATGCCCGCTTCGCGCAAGCGGGAGGCCATGTCAGTCGTGCCAAAGTCAAAAGCGCCTTCAAACCGCAGAGGCTCAAGGGCTATCTCAAACAAGCCAAGCACAGCTTTTTTGTGATCTCCTTGCGTGCTTACGCCAAAGTAACCAATGGCCAAAGCAGCTTGCGACATGGCATCGTGGTCTTCCTCTATCACGGCCAACATTAAGTCTTTGTAAGCTTGACCAAAGACCTTTGTAAAACTGCGCGTGGCACCAAAGTCCAACAAAATTAACTGTTGGCTTTGAGGGTCGTAGCGATAGTTCGCAAAGTTGGGATCGGTTTGCATGAGTCCAAACTCAAACAACTCTCGAAATACGAGAACAAAGAGCAAGCTGAGTATTCGGTCGCGCTCGACCTGCGGTGCGTCTGCCATCGATTCGGCGGGGACTCCCGCTACAAAAGACATGGCTAATACGCCTTTGGTCGTGAACTCGGCATGCAATTGAGGCACCACAAACTCAGGCGCGTTCGCCAGCAGCTGGCCGAAGCGTTGTAGGTGCGCGCCTTCAGCTTCGTAATCGGCTTCTTCGCGCAGTTGGCGCTTAGCTTGCAGCAATAAGGGCGCGATATCCAATTTTTTGGGCAGCAAACCGGATAGTCGCAGAAGCGAAGCCACGTTGTCCACATCGCTGCTGATGCTTTTGCGAACACCTGGGTACTGAATCTTGATGGCTAACTCACGTCCATCTAGGGTGGTTGCACGGTGAACCTGGCCAATGGATGCCGCCGCAATGGGAGTGAAAGAGAATGACTCAAAGCGTTGCTGCCACTTGGCGCCCCAATTGGCGGCCAGCACTGCCCGCAGCTGGCGCTCTGGCATGGCATGCGCGTCGGAGCGCAAGCGCCCGAGTATGGCTGCCATCTCTGGCGGCAACAGATCACCGGCATCCATGGAGATCAGCTGCCCCACTTTCATTGCGGCGCCACGCATCTGAGAAAGCTGCTGCGTGATCTTGAGCGCATTCGCTGGTGTGAGCAGCAGATCACTGACCTTGGGCCGCTTGCCTTGGGCCAACTGCTTTGCACCCGCCATCAGCATGTTGCCGGCTACACCAGTTGCCACACCGCCCAAGCGCATCAGACGCCCAAGGCGACTGCTGGGCACGGAAGCAGTATGGATGGGAGGAGAATTTTTAAAGGGCACGGTTTTAGTAAAGGCGGCGATGATTAACCGTCTGTCAAGCGATTTTGATACTGTGTCAGTAGCTATGAAGGGGTGGGGCGGGATCGTGAGTACGACTGTATGGTTTGAAATGACCCCTCGATGAATTATCGGTATCAATCTTTAGCGCGAGTGATCGTGGCCTCCCCCATACTCAGCATTTGCAGAAAATGGTGCTTGCAGTCTAATCGTGTTCATGAATTTGCCGATCAGTGTTGCGAAATCGTAACGCCATTGCGCCGCGCCAAATTGACTTCGCTATGGACGACTTTGGCGACTCAAAATACTGTTTATTGCAATTGAAGCCGTAAACAATTGTTGCCGATGCAAATTTGAGCATGACTACCGAAAGCAGCAACCCGTGCCGAAGGCGAGAGTTTCCCGGCACTGTGTGAGCTACGAGCCAGTTGGGCTGGTCCACCAAAGTCGCCAACTGAGGCCAAATCTGTGTCCGCGACGATACGCAAGGCGTCGTGCGAGATAAGGCGATCGACGGCGGGCAGCGACGGCTAGGTTGGCGCTCGAACGAATTGCCACCACTCTAACTGCGCTATGCTTACTCGATGGAACATTCTTCTTGGCTTATTAATTCGCTGATCTTCCTTGCCGCTGCGGTGGCCGCTGTGCCGATTGCCAAGGCGCTGGGCTTGGGCTCGATCATTGGCTATTTGGCTGCAGGCATCGTGATTGGGCCTTGGGGGCTGGGCTTGGTGAGCGATGTGCAGAGTATTTTGCATTTTGCCGAGTTTGGCGTGGTGCTGATGCTGTTTCTCGTGGGCTTGGAGCTGGAGCCGCGCCGCTTGTGGGAGCTGCGCAGGCCGATCTTTGGCTGGGGTTCGGCGCAGTTGATCAGCTGCACCGCTATTTTATTAATAGCGTTCGGTGCAGTATCTATAACGGCTAGCAGCCTGAATCTCTCATGGAAAGTGGCTTTGGTGGCGGCTTTGGGACTGGCACTGTCGTCCACGGCAATCGCACTGCAGGTGCTTGGTGAGCGCAATCAGTTGGCCACCACGGGCGGGCAATCGGCATTCTCGATCTTGCTGTTTCAAGACGTGGCCGCGATTCCGATTTTGGCGCTGCTTCCTTTGCTGGCGGTGTCATCGGGCGCAGATGGCGGCAATGCTTGGCTGGAAGCGGGCAAAGCGATTGCGGTGATCGCAGCCATCATCGTGGGCGGACGTTTGCTGCTACGCCATGCGCTACGCTGGATCGCTGGCAGCAAAACGCCAGAGATTTTTACGGCCGCTTCGCTCTTGCTGGTGGTGGCGATTGCCGCGCTGATGCAGTTTGTGGGCCTGTCGATGGCACTCGGCGCATTTCTCGCGGGCGTGTTGCTGGCTGAGAGCGAATACCGGCGTGAGCTGGAAACCGATATTGAGCCCTTCAAAGGCCTCTTACTCGGCCTGTTTTTCATGGCGGTGGGCATGAGCATTGATTTTGGCGTGCTCAAGGCATTTCCAGCGCTGATTGCGGGTTTGGTGATTCTGTTTATGGCGCTCAAGGGAGCGGTGATTCATGGTTTGGCGCGGCTGATGGGCTTGCCATTTCAAGAGCGGCCTTTGTTTGCGCTGATGCTCGCGCAGGGCGGTGAGTTTGCATTTGTGGTGTTTCAGCAAGCCGTGGGTTTGAAGATTTTTGATGCGCAAACCGGCTCGCTCCTCGTGGGCGCGGTGGCGATCTCTATGCTGCTCTCGCCCCTGATTTTGGTGTTGATCGACAAATTTCTCATGCCGCGCTTTGCCAATTGTGGCAAACCGGATGTGGAGGAAATCAGTGAAGAGCAACATGCGCCGATCATCGTGGCGGGTGTGGGCCGCTATGGGCAAATTATTTTGCGGGTGCTCGCGGCTTCAGGCTACAAAGCCACTGTGCTCGATCATGATCCAGAGCAGGTGCAGGGCCTGATGCGCTTTGGCTACCGCGCCTTTTATGGCGATGCCACGCGGCTGGATTTGCTGCGCACCGCTGGCGCGGCCACGGCCAAGGTGTTGGTGGTGGCGGTGGATGGTGTGGAGCAAAGTTTGGAGATTGTGGACATTTGCAAGGCGCATTTTCCAAAGCTCCAGCTGATCGTGCGCGCCCGCAATGTGCAGCATTATTACGAGCTGCGAACGCGTGGCGTGACTTTGATTCAACGCGAAACCTTTGAGTCGGCCTTGCTGTCTGCCCAAGACACCTTGCAAGCGCTTGGCCTGACTGCGCAAGACGCACACACCAACGCCCAGCGCTTTCGCAGCCACAACCTGGCTCAAATTGAAGCCACCTGGCCGCATCACAAAGACGAAGAACGCCTGATCAGCTTGGCCAAGGCAGGACGCCAGCAATTAGAGGAGCTGATGGCGCAGGAAAGGGAAGTGACGATGCTTGGGCCCGACCGAATAGCGCATCCACCTCAATGAGTTATATGCCTCAAATGAGGAATTTTAGGCAGCTTAAGAACTCCTAAAAAAAGAGCAAACTATTGAGCATATATAAGGGCAATATGCTCAAAAACTTTTTAACGTGCTGCTTTTTTCCAGGCTGCAAGCGCTGCCGCCTCATCGCCGCGTTGCTCAGCTAAAAACGCCAAATTGCGCCACGCGCTGCGCTTTAAATTGTCGTCGCCTAAATGCGCGGCACTGGCCGCAAGCAGCTGCTGCGCCTTGCCCCAAAGCTGGCGATGCAAGCAGGCCATGCCCGCCAGATATTGCAGACGCGTATCGTGGGGCAGCTGCCGCTGGGCGGTCTCGACTTTTGCGAGCCAAGCATGATCGACTGCCGCGCCGTCTGACGAAAAACTGGCCTCTAGCGCCCGCACCACGCGAATTTGCGCGGATTCACCCAGCTGAGGATACCGCTGCCAGATCGGCTCCAGCCAAGCGCGGGCACGCTCATGCAGCTCTTGCGCTTCAGGCGAACCAGCCGATAAATTGACCAAGCGCATCATCGCGTGGGTGGCCACTTCGGGCTGGCTGCGCTCGGCATCGGTGAGTGCCTCCCAAGCGCGCGTGATCTGATCGGCATCATGCGCTTCGCTCAGAGAAGAAATCGCTAGGCTGCGGACGATACTTTGGGCTGCCTGCTGCGAGAAGCCGCCATGCTTGGCCAGCAGGCGCGCGGTCTCTAGCGCGGCGGTTTGCTGGCGCGCTTGCTGCAAAGCGCGCAATTTCAAACGCAGCGCCAGCGTGCGCCTTTGCGCGCCTTGCGAGAGGGTGGACAGGCGCGTGAGCGAGGTGGATGGATCGTGTTCATCGAGCATCCAGCGGGCGCTGCGCAGGGTCGTGCCTTCTTTGAAATGCAGGGCACTTTTGGGCAGCGGCACGGCCAGCGCGGCCTGCACCAAGCGCTCACGCTCAGGCGCATCTTGCATGGATTGGGCGGATTCTGCGGCGATCAAGAGCGCCATCGATTGCACTTCCAAACTGGCACTTTTCTGCCCCGTATCGGCAACCAGCGCGAGCGCATGCTGATGCGCCAGCAGCGCCTGCTTTTTGGCGCGCGCAAAGCGGCCTGAGAGCAAATGCGCCATGGCATCACGTAGCTCGCCGTGCATCGCCTGCTGGCGCTCTCTGACGCGCCAAGCTTTGGCCTGCGTGGGCAAAGCGGCCAATGCGCCGAGCGCGCGAATTGCTAGATGCAGCAACACAAACAGCGCGGCCAGCATCAGCAACACCAAATTAAGCGAAAGGTCGACGCGATAAGGCGGCCAAAACAGCGTCACTGTGCCTGTGGAGCGCGTAGCAAACAACGCAATGCCCACGGCAGCGGCAAAGATAGCCAAGAGCCAGAGGGCAGCTCGCATCATTTACCTTGCGTGGTGGAGGCAGACAGCGTGGCCAGCGCAGCCAGCGTATCGTCAATACGCGGCTGATCAGCGCGCTGCAATTGCGCTTGTAGTTGGGTGAGCAACTGGCCTGATTGCTGTACGGCACGCGAGCTGGGATCAAAGTAACGCGCAGACAGCTTGGTGGCGCTGCTCAGATCGGCGCGTGTGGTGTCAAATTGGCGTGCAAGCAGCGCCAAGCGGGCGTTGAGCAGCTTGAGCTTTAAATTCTCCCGAGCAAAAAAGCTTTGCTCGGGGCTCAGCAGCGCGGCCTCTGGCGTGTCAATGCGGCTAACGCGCACCAAGGCGCGCGCCTCTTCGCGCACTGCGCCCAGCAGCGCTTTGAGCCACTGAGGCGCTTGGCTCAAAATGCCCGAGCCTTTGCTTTCACTGACAGCGCCCGTGCGCGTGGGCAAGGTGCTCGGCACCGGTTTGGCTGCTGTGGCCACCGCATTGGCCAGCGGCATGTCGTCCACCAAGCGCACCAGTTCGTCAAGCTTTATCAGCAGACTGGGCGTGTCGGCCACGTTGGCGGATTTGACGCGGTCGAGGTCTTTGGCCAACGCCCGTTGCAAGGGCGCTAGGCGCGGCTGGGCGGCGCGACCCACGCGCTGCTCCGCGCTGCGCAGCGCGGCCAACAGCGGCTCCAAGCTGCCGGTGAGATTGGCCTGCTGCTGAGCCAAGCGCAGCGCAGAATCGACATCGACCACCAAGTTTTCATCACGCGAGCGAGACAAGCTTTGCATCAACTCATCGAGCTGGCCGCGCTGCATGGCCACTTCGCTGAGTTTGTTTTCTAGCAAGGCTTGGCGCGTGACGACCTCTTTCACCGCCTCTTGCGCCGATTTAGCCAAGGTGCGGCCTTCAATTGACGCGGCGCTGGCATCGGCGCTTTGACGAGCCAAAGCCTCCTGAATATTTGACAATTTTACCCACAGACTGCCACTCACCAGCAGCGCACCTACACAGAGCGCTACCAAAAAGAGAGTCAACTTGGGCGTTTTGGCGCTGCTGGGCATGGACTGCGCAGACGCGCCCGCATCGGCAGGCAGGGGCGCTGCAGGCAAAACGGGCGGGGCTTCAATCATGCAGAGATTTTATCGAGGCCAGCACATCGTGCACGGTGGGACGTGACGTACAAACAACAGCAAAGCCTCGATTCTTGGCGGCTTGCGCGATGCGCTCATGGGTGCAAATGCACGTGCCTTGGCTGACATCCATCTCCGGCGGCAAATGCCGCAGCGCCTGCGAGCTGCTCCAGAGCCACACGCTGCCATCGCGCAGCCAAGCTTGGCTTTGCGCGATCTGCGATGCCGCGAGCGCAGGCGCACGTCGCTCATACACCACCAAGCTGCTGGCCTGCCCGCCTTGCGCGGCGATCTGCTGCGCCAGCCAATCGCGGCTGCTGTCTGGCATGTCAACATCGCGCCCGCGCACGATCAGCATCCGGCCGCCCAGCTTCACCTGCGATTGCACGATCTGCCACAGCGCCTCGGAATCAAACTGCCCGCCATCGTGCGCTGGCGCATCGATCATCGCCGGGGGCACGCCCGCCGCCAGCAGCGCCTGCACCGTGCCCGGCCCGGTGGCCCAGCAGCGCAGATGCGAAGAATGATTCACTATTAATTTTATAGCATACTGTTGTTGTTCTATAGGGGCGATTGGCTGATTTGTCTTAAAAAAATGCTCTACAGCATTACCACTGACAAACATCAGCGCCCGACAGCCACTAAGGCTTTGCAAGGCCAGCGCATGCGCAGCTTGATCTTGCGGGCGGCTTGCCGGCGTGATTTCAATCAAGGGCACATGATTTGTGCTGTGGCCCTCGGCTTGCAACGCAGCCAGCCAATCGTCGGCTTGCCTCGCGGGCCGGGTGACGATCACATGCATCGCAAAGCGTCCTGCTGCGCTCAGGCCAGCACCCGCGCGCCACCCGCTTGCAATTGCGCCGCCACTTGTGCGCCCAGTGCGCGAGCCTCTTCGTGGCTGCGCGCCAGGCCGCTGGTCTGCGCGCGCACCAGCTGGCCAGGTAGAGCTGGATCGCCCCAAGCCGCATGCAGCGTGATCACGTCGCCATGCAAACGCGCAAACGCGGCCAGCGGCATGGAGCAACTGCCGCCCATGCTGCGGCTGACCTCACGCTCGCTGCTCACCGCCAGCCAACTGGCCTCATGCGCCAGCGGTGCGAGGGCATGGCGCACATCATCTCGATAGGCCAGCGTTTCAATACCCAAAGCGCCCTGCCCGGCGGCGGGCAGCATGGTCTCGGGCTCAAAGGTTTGGGCCACGCGATGCGCCAAACCCAGCCGCTTCAAGCCCGCCGCAGCGAGCACGATGGCTGCATATTGGCCTTCATCGAGCTTGCGCAGCCGCGTATCGAGGTTGCCGCGCAGGGGTTCAATCTTCACATCAGACCGTAGCGCTTGCAGCAACACCATGCGGCGCAAGCTGGATGTGCCCACGACACTGCCCTGCGGCAATGCATCCAGCGAAGCAAAGTGCTTTGAGACGAGCGCATCGCGCGGGTCTTCTCGCTCCATCACGCAGGCCAGTGCAAATTCCTCGCCTTCGGCGGCTTCATCCCCAAGCTGCATCGGTACGTCTTTGAGGCTGTGCACAGCAATATCAGCGCGATCTTCTTGCAGCGCCAGCTCAAGCTCTTTCACAAACAGGCCTTTGCCGCCCACTTTGGAGAGCGTGCGATCCAAAATTTGGTCGCCGCGCGTGGTCATGGGCACCAGCTGGACGCTATGGCCTTGCGCAATCAGCAAATTTTGCACATGCTCGGCCTGCCACAGGGCAAGGCGGCTTTCTCGGGTGGCGATTCGGATCTTCATGAAATTCTTAAGAATAAACGGCATTCCTGATGCGCGAAATTCCGTCTCCAAATCATTTCTAGACGAGGCGAAGCGACGAAGACCGTGCTTTAGCACGGCAAGGCGCTGCAACGACGTATAGGAAGAATTGAAGGCGGAAGGTGTAACCCATCTGTAATGAATGCCCTGTGGTCGATGCTAGCATGCTGTTTATGAATACGCTCACTCCTGCCCCATCTGCCGACTCCAAAAAAGACAAAGACCGTCCTTTGATCGAAGACATTCGCCTGCTGGGCAGAATTCTGGGCGATGTGATCCGCGAGCAAGAGGGCGCTCCCATTTATGACATCGTAGAAAAAGTGCGCAAGCTCTCGGTGGCTTTTCGTCGCCACGCCGATGCGCAGGCTGAAAGCGATTTGAAGAAATTGCTCAAATCATTGTCCAACGAGCAAACCGTGAGCGTGATCCGCGCATTCACCTATTTCAGCCATTTGGCCAACCTCGCTGAAGACCGGCATCACATTCGTCGCCGTGCGATTCACGAGCGGCGCGGTGATGTGCAAGACGGCAGCTTAGATGCCGCCATGGCGCGCCTGCGTGCCAGTGGCCACACTGTCAAAAGCATCGCAAAGATGCTGAAAAGCGCTTACATCTCCCCCGTGCTCACGGCGCACCCGACTGAAGTG
>JANMDE010000384.1:0-1803 GCA_031376105.1 Variovorax sp.
CGCGCCCTCGCGCAGGGCCTGCAAGGGCAGCTAGGCGGTAGCTACTTGGTGGACAACAAGCCGGGCGCGGGCGGCGTGGTGGCCAGCCAAGCGATGCTGCAAACACCGGCTGATGGGCTCATTTTGCTCATGGGCAGCACATCCACCCAAGTGATTGCGCCCCTGCTCTATGCCAAGCGCCCTTACACCCCCGCCGACTTCACGCCAATTGCGCATATCGCCAGCGTGGGCATCGTGCTCGTGGCGCATCCAAGTGCGCCGTTTAACAACGTGGCTGAGCTGGTGCAATACGCCAAGCAGCGCCCCGGCCAGCTCAATTACGCCTCGGGCGGCAATGGCGTGACGAATCACCTCGCCATGGAGCTGCTCAAAAGCCGCACTGGCACCTTTATCACCCACATCCCCTACCGAGGATCAGCGCCTGCGCTGCAAGATGTGATGGGCGGGCAAGTGCCACTGATGTTTGATTCGATTGCCGCCAGCAGCCCGCAAATACGTGCAGGCAAAGTCAAAGCGCTGGGCATTGCTGGCTTGGCGCGGCTTGATGCTCTGCCCGGCGTGCCCACGCTGGCTGAGAGCGGCATGGCTGTTGGCCTCAAAGATTTTGACACCCCCGGCTGGGTCGCGCTTTACGCGCCCAAAGGCTTGCCCGCTCCAATCGTCACGAAGCTGCAAGACGCGATAGCCAAAGTCCTTGCCCAGCCCGATGTGACCCAGCGCTTCGCTGCCTCAGGCGCGCAAGCCAAATTCATGAACGCAGCTGAGCTCACCGCCTATGAAGCGGCCGAGACACGTAAATGGAGTGAAGCCGTGAAGTATTCGGGCGCGAAGATCGATTGATCAGTCGCTTTGCAGCTGCTTTGCCAGGGCAGCCAAGCTGGTCACCTGCACGCCATTGCGCAGCAAATAAGCCTCATTGCCCGGATACACCACATAGCGCTGGTCAATCTTCAAATCATCGCAAGCCAAGCCAAAGCCTCTTTCCAGCGTGGGCGCTGATGACCGTTTGACTTCGATGGCGATGCTCGGTTTGCCGCCGCTCTCAAGCAGCAGGTCAATTTCTGCGCCATCATGCGTGCGGTAAAAATAGGGTTTGTAGCGCGGTGCGGCGCAGGCGATGATATTTTCAATCACAAAGCCCTCATAACTTGGGCCTGCGATCGGATGCCCGAGCACGCTGTTTTCGCTGCCCAAATCGAGCAGCGCATGCAAGATGCCGCTGTCTCGCACAAACACTTTGGGCGCTTTGACCAAGCGCTTGCCCACATTGCCGCTCCAAGGCTGCAAGCGCCGCACCAACTGCAAATCCACCATCAAATCGGTATAGCGCATCACGGTAGGCGCAGACACACCCAAGCTGGCCGCCAACCGCGCTTGATTCAGCAGCCCGCCTTGGCTGTGCGCCAGCATCGTCCACAGCCGCGCGAGCGCCTGCGCGGGCATGCGTGGCGCAAACATGGGCACATCGCGCTCCAAATAAGAGCGAATGAAATCACGCCGCCAGTCCAAACTCGCACTGTCGCTCTGCGCCAGCAAGCTCTCCGGAAAACCACCACGCAACCAAAGTTGTGATTCGCCAATTTGCGCAGCGCCCGCCTCTAGCGTGGTCACAGGCCCCATGTCAAGATAGGCCACGCGCCCTGCCAGCGTCTCGCCCGATTGCTGCATCAAATCCAGCGCTGCCGAGCCAAGCAACAAAAAATGCCCAAAGCGCTGGCCCGCCGCACGCCGATCATCAATGATGCCGCGCAATACCTCAAACAAACCGGGCGCACGCTGAATCTCGTCAATCACCACCAGCTT
>JANMDE010000405.1:0-9664 GCA_031376105.1 Variovorax sp.
GGCCGAAGCGGCCATATCGTATGCTGCGCTAACATGATAGGCTTGCCGCTCTTGCTGCAAGCCTATCTTATGGACACCAAAGCCCTCGTCACCCTGCTCGCCATCGTCAACCCGCTGGCTTGCGTGCCTTTCTTTATTCACTACACGCAAGGCTTCTCGCGCGAGCAGCGCAAGCGCACCATCCTCGTGGCCAGCTTCAGCAGCTTTGTGGTGATAGCACTCAGCGCCCTGCTCGGCCTCAAGCTCTTGGAGTTTTTCGGTATCACGCTGGCCAGCTTCCAAGTGGGCGGCGGCTTGCTCTTACTTACCGCCTCTTTGGCGATGTTGAACGCAGAACCCGCCGAAGCAAGATCGGCCAAAGCGGACATGAGCGAAGCCGACATGGCCGCACGCACCAGCATCGCCGTGGTGCCGCTCACCATCCCGCTGCTCACGGGCCCTGCCACGATGTCCACAGTGGTGATCTACGCCGAGAAAGCCAAGACCTTTTTGCAACTGGGCACGTTGGTAGGCTACGGGGTTGTGATCGGCTTGGCAGTGGCATTGTGCTTTTCTTTAGCAGGCCCGATTGCCCGCATCTTGGGCAAAACCGGCATCAACGTGATGACCCGCCTGATGGGGCTGATCTTGGCGGCGTTGGCGGTGGAGGTGATGGCTGACGGGCTGGTCAAGCTATTTCCCATTCTGGGGAAATAAGCGAGATCAAGTAGTTTAGCAAGGCTTTAGATCGGTAGCAAGCATTAATCCTGCGCAAAATGCTACTGATTTAGTAGCATTTTGCGTTTTGACTTTCTACAATTCAATTTTAAGCAGCGACTGCCACTGTAGGCGTGCGCAACTTAATGTGCAACTCACGCAATTGCTTTTCATCCACCGGCGAAGGTGCTTGCGTGAGCAAACACTGGGCGCGCTGGGTTTTGGGGAAGGCGATCACGTCGCGGATGGATTCGGCTTTGGTCATCAGGGTGATGATCCGGTCTAGGCCGAAAGCCAAGCCACCATGGGGGGGGGCGCCGTATTGCAGGGCATCAAGCAAGAAGCCGAATTTGAGCTGCTGCTCCTCAGGCGTGATTTTCAACGCATCAAACACTTTGGCCTGCACATCGGCGCGATGGATACGCACCGAGCCGCCGCCGATTTCCCAACCGTTCAAGACCATGTCATAGCCTTTGGCAATGCATTTCTCAGGCGCGGTGACCATCCAGTCTTCGTGGCCATCTTTGGGGGCGGTGAAGGGGTGGTGTACAGCGGTGTAGCGCTGGTTGTCTTCGTCGAATTCAAACATCGGGAAATCCACCACCCACATCGGTGCCCAACGGTCCACAAACAGCCCACCTTTTTTGCCGAATTCACTGTGGCCGATCTTGACGCGCAGAGCGCCAATCGCATCGTTGACGATTTTTGTGGTGTCTGCGCCGAAAAAGAGAATGTCGCCAGTCTTTGCGCCGGTGCGCTTCATGACTTCTGCGATCGCTGCGTCGTGAATGTTTTTCACGATCGGGCTTTGCAGACCATCACGGCCTTTGGAGGCATCGTTGACCTTGATCCAAGCCAAGCCTTTTGCACCGTAAATCTTCACAAAGTCGGTGAATTGATCAATCTCGCTGCGCGAGAAGCCGCCGGTCTCAGCGCCGCCGCCAGGCACGCAAAGCGCCACCACGCGGCCATTTTTCATGCTGGCTGCGCCTGAGAAGACTTTGAAATCCACATCCTTCATTACGTCGGTTAGCTCGGTCAATTCGAGCATCACGCGCAGATCGGGCTTATCGGAGCCATATTTGTACATCGCGTCCGCATACTTCATAACGGGGAATTCGCCCAGATCGACGCTCATCGTTTGCTTGAAAACTTGCACCATCATGCCTTGAAACATGTCGCGAATTTCCTGCTCGGTGAGGAAGGAGGTTTCAATATCAATCTGCGTGAATTCAGGCTGACGATCCGCACGAAGATCTTCATCACGGAAGCATTTGGTGATTTGGTAATAGCGGTCATAGCCGGCCACCATGAGCAATTGCTTGAAGAGCTGGGGCGACTGCGGTAGCGCAAAGAACTGGCCTTCTTGCACGCGGCTAGGCACCAGATAATCACGCGCACCTTCGGGCGTGGATTTCGTGAGCATCGGTGTTTCAATGTCGATGAAGCCCGCGCTGTCGAGATAATTGCGCACCGCCATCGCCACACGATAGCGCAACATCAAATTATTCTGCATGTAGGGGCGGCGCAGATCGAGCACGCGATGCGTCAGGCGCGTGGTCTCGCTCAAATTGTCATCATCCAGCTGGAAAGGCGGCGTGACGGATGCATTGAGCACCGTGAGCTCATGACACAGAATTTCAATCTTGCCGCTCTTGATGTTGTCATTGATCGTGCCGCTGGGACGAGCGCGCACCAAGCCTTTGATCTGAATGCAAAACTCATTGCGCACGCTCTCAGCGGCTTTGAAAGTTTCAGCACGGTCTGGATCGCAAACAATCTGCACAGCGCCTTCGCGGTCACGCAGATCAATAAAGATCACTCCGCCATGATCACGGCGACGGTTGACCCAGCCGCACAGCGTGACGGTTTGGCCGAGATGCGCTTCGGTAACGAGGCCGCAATAGCTGCTGCGCATGGAGGTGGGGGTATGAGGCATGTTCAGATCCAAAAATTCAAATTCAAATTACTTTGCTGCGGGAGCAGCCGTCCCGGCCATCGCAGCCGGCCCACCGGGGACAACCACGCCCATCGAGACGATGTATTTCAGCGCCGCATCCACGCTCATCTTCAGCTCAATGCAATCGCTCTTTTTGAGCAAGATGAAATAGCCGCCAGTGGGGTTGGGCGTGGTGGGCACATAGACGCTAACGAATTCATCCGCCCCCCCGTTTTTAAGGTGCTCGGCCACGTCGCCTGCGGGCGTGCCGGTGATGAAAGCAATCGTCCACACATTTTCGCGGGGCCATTGCACAAGCACGGCAGTGCGAAAAGCGTTGCCACCGTCTGAAAACAAAGTGTCGGAAACTTGCTTGACGCTGGAGTAAATCGAGCGCACCACAGGAATGCGGTTGAGTAGCGCATCCCACCAAGAAACAAGTTTTTTACCAAGGAAATTGCTTGCCGCAGCGCCCACCACGAGCAAAATCGTAAAGGCAAGCAACACCCCAAAGCCGGGGATATGAAAGCCGATCAGTTTGTCCGGATGCCAATGACCGGGCAAGATTTGCAGGGTTTTATCAAGGCTGGAGACGATCCATTCCAGTACCCAGATCGTGATACCCAGAGGCACGATCACGAGCAAGCCTGCGAGCAACCATTTGCGGATAGATTTCATCATGGGAGGAGTGTGCCAGAGCGAGATTTCAAAGAGATTTCAGTGACTAGCCGACTAAGAACCTGCGCTAGGTGCTACTGATTTAGGAGCGGCGGGGGCAGATGCTGGCGCGGGCGCAGGGCTAGCCGCTGCGGGTGCTGCGGCAGCAGGTGCGCCGGTCGTTGCTGCCGGCGCAGCAGCGGGTGCTTCAGTTTTTGGTGATTCGGCTGGCTTGGCCACGCCGCTGTTAGCGCCATCGCCACCACTGCGGAAATCGGTCACATACCAGCCCGCGCCTTTGAGCTGGAAGCCCGCAGCGGTGACTTGCTTGGTGAATGCCGCAGCGCCGCAGGCGGGGCAGACGGTGAGCGGGTCGTCAGAGATTTTTTGCAGCGCGTCTTTGGCGTGGCCGCAGGCAGAGCATTTGTAGGCGTAAATTGGCATGGTGGATTCCCCTGAGGGCAACCCAGCATTATAGTTTGCCGCTCTTAGTCCAGCGCGTGCCTTGGGATGGGATGCCCGGCGTTTTTGATCACCTGCGGGGCGAGCGAACCCATCACCATGAGCAGCGCCGAGGCAAACAAGCCGAGTAAATTGGCTGGGATGATGGATTCTGGGGCGAAATTGAGCACACCAAGCCACACAGCCAAGCCGCCAATGGCCGCAAACAACGCACCCTGCGTGCTGGCGCGCTTCCAATAAGCACCGGCCAACAAGGGCACAAAAGCGCCTGCCAAGGTCACGTTGTAGGCGTTTTGCACCATTTCATACATCGTGCTTTTGCTGTTTAAAGCAAAGAGCAGCGCAATCACGGTGAAGGTGACCAAGATGATGCGCAGCGTGAAAAGGAATTGTTTGTCGTTCATCTTCGGCGCGAAAGGCTTGAGCACGTTTTCCGTGAACAGCGACGTAGGCGCGAGCAAAGCGCCGCTGGCCGTGGACAAAATCGCAGAAAGCAATGCACCGAAAAACATCACCTGCGCCCACAGCGGCATTTTGCCCAGCACCAAATCAGGCAACACCTTTTGGATTTCTCGCGCATCTTCCGCACCAAACAGCTTGGCTACCGCCGGATCGGCCACTACCGCTGCGTAGGCAATGAAGATCGGTACGAAGGCGAAGCAGAAGTAAATCAGGCCGCCGTAGATCGTGCCGCGAATGGCGGTTTTCTCGTCCTTCGCGCTGGTCATGCGCTGAAACACATCTTGCTGCGGAATCGAGCCGAAAGCGAATGCGAAGAACGCGCCCGCCATCGCCCACCAGCCCTTGCTGTCTGCGGGAAGAAAATTGAATTTGCCATCCGCTGCGGCCTGCGCAATCACTTTGCTCGGGCCGCCAGCCATATCGCCCACCAGCCAAGCCACCAAGCTCAGGCCAATCAAAATCACCACGGTTTGAAACAGATCGGTAAACGCGACCGACCACATGCCGCCAAAGATCGTGTAAATCAAGACCACGCCGCCGCCAAGCAAAATCGCCGTGTTGAGCTCTATCGCGCCGCCCGAGAGCACATGGATCACCAAGCCCAGCGCCGTCATTTGCGCGGATGTCCAGCCTAAGTACGAGGCCACGATGGCAAAACTGGTGATCACTTCCACCGTTTGCCCATAGCGCTTTTTATAAAAATCGCCAATCGTCATGAGATTCATGCGATAAAAAATCTTAGCAAACAAAAGCGCCGCAAGCACGAGACAGACCGAGGCACCAAACGGATCGCCGGGAATGCCCGTGAGCCCGTCTTTGGCAAAGGTGGCCGAGACAGATAGCACCGTT
This sequence comes from Variovorax sp., assembly GCA_031376105.1. Lineage (GTDB taxonomy): Bacteria > Pseudomonadota > Gammaproteobacteria > Burkholderiales > Burkholderiaceae_C > JANMDU01. The sequence goes on from JANMDE010000405.1 coordinate 5,066, forward strand.
TCCGCGCCAAACCAGGTGGCAAACACCGTGGCCATGTTCATATACAGCGGCAAGCTGCGCCCCGCGACCATGTAATCGGCCGAGCTTTGCACGCGGCGAGCAGCAACGAGGCCAATGGTGATGGTGACGGCCAGATAAAAGGCCACAAAAATGATCAATGAATTCACGATCTGGGTCTCCGACGAAAAGATTTGTAATTTTATGCAGCTTGCGTGCCAATCGGCGCTGACGGGCGGCTTTAAAGGGTTTTCACGCAGGCGGATGAAAGCAGTATTCCTGCTATGTATTTAATAGCACGTTACGCTTATTCTGTGTGGGATACATGCCATTTTTTACCCAGAATTCGTTTCAGGATGCTTGGCGGTCTCACCAAAGTCGAATGCGCAAATACAGCATGATCACCACCATACCCACCACAAAGCCGATCGCACCGTAGACGATTTTTTGCAACAGCGCATTGGTGCGCTTTTGCTCGTGTAACAGCTCTTGGATCAGCGCATCGTTGCTGCCGCCCGGGCGCTGCAAATACTCGGTGAGCAAGCGCGGCAAATGCGGAATAAGCTTGGCATAGCGCGGCGCTTGCGCCTTCATGGCATCGGTGAAGCGCTGAGGGCCAACCTGCTCGAGCATCCATTTTTCTAGGAAGGGCTTGGCGGTGTTCCACAAATCCAAATCAGGATCGAGCTGACGGCCCAAACCTTCGATATTGAGCAGTGTTTTTTGCAGCAACACGAGCTGCGGCTGGATTTCGACCTGGAAGCGGCGCGAGGTTTGAAACAGGCGCATCAGCACAATACCCAGCGACAACTCCTTGAGCGGCCGATCAAAGAAGGGCTCGCAAACAGCGCGAATCGCTGATTCCAGCTCATCCACGCGCGTTTGCGCAGGCACCCAACCCGATTCAATGTGCAGCTCGGCCACGCGCTTGTAATCACGGCGAAAGAAGGCGGCAAAATTTTGCGCGAGATAGTCTTTATCAACTTCCGTGAGCGTGCCCACGATGCCAAAATCAAGCGAAATATAGCGGCCAAAGGTGGCTGGCTCGGTGCTGACCTGAATGTTGCCGGGATGCATGTCGGCATGGAAAAAGCCGTCGCGGAAGACTTGCGTGAAGAAAATCGTCACGCCATCGCTGGCGAGTTTTTTGAAATCCACGCCTGCCGCTCTGAGCGCGTCAATCTGGTTGATCGGCACACCCTTCATGCGCTCCATCACGATCACTTCGGTGTGGCAGTAATCCCAAAACATCTCGGGAATCATCACCAAATTCAGGCCAGCCATATTGCGGCGCAGTTGCGCGGCGTTCGAGGCCTCGCGCACGAGATCAAGTTCGTCATGCAAATACTTGTCAAACTCCGCCACCACCTCCATCGGTTTCAAGCGCTTGCCGTCTGCGGATAGGTTTTCCACCCAACCGGCCATCATGCGCATCAAGCTCAAATCTTTGTCAATCACTGGCAGCATGTCAGGGCGTAGCACCTTGACAGCCACTTCTCTCAGTTTGCCATCTTTGGTTTTGAGCGTGGCGAAGTGCACTTGCGCAATCGAGGCGCTGGCGACGGGTTTTTGCTCAAAACTCTCAAAAATATCAGCAAGTTTGCGGCCAAACGCGCGTTCAATCGTGTCAACGGCAATCTTCGCCGGGAATGGCGGTACCCGGTCTTGTAGCCGGGCCAACTCATCGGCAATGTCGGTGGGCAACAAATCACGCCGCGTTGAAAGCACCTGCCCGAATTTTACAAAAATGGGGCCCAGAGCTTCGAGCGCCTCACGCAAACGCTGACCACGCGGTGCGCTTAAATTTCTACCGAGTGAAGCAATGCGTGCGATCAGCGCGAGCCAGGGTTTGTCAAAACTGCGCATCACGAGCTGATCCAGCCCGTAGCGCAACACGATGAAGACAATGAAACTGCCGCGCCCAAATCTAGAGAACCAATTCATGCGGCAGGGGTGCTTTCTTGTTTGCTGGTTGCTGGTTGAATGAATTTCTTGAGTGCATCGCCCATGCCGCGCACGGCCTGCATCAGCCCATGCGCCGGCACATCGCCCACGATGCGAGAGAGATCTTCTTCCACATCCCAGCGCACATGATCGACCAGCCAATTGACTTCTGCAGCTAGCATCACGTCACCAGCGATTTCCATACGTGGCTTGTCACCGCGCAGCAAAGTTTGAATCAGGCTGATGGGGTGGGTATCGAGCACTTTAAGAGACAAATCCGGCTTGGCATCGGTTGATTCAAGATCTAGCAAGCCTGCCGGGGTCACTATTAATTTCATAGCAAAGGGTGCAGATTCTATAAGGGCGATCTGCCCTTTTTGTCTTATGAGCCGCTCCACAGCCGGTGGTTCTTGTTGCAGCACATGGTTGAGCAGCAAGACCACGCGCTGCTGCAATTCATGCAGCAGCCAGTCAGGCGGTTTGGGCATTGGAAAGCTCGGGAAGGCAGGGGCATTGCTCATGCTTTGCATTATCTCTGCTTATTTTGAGATGTTGGTAGTCTGTGGGTTTGACAGCTTCGGTCTGCTAGCGTCTGTTTTTTGGGGCTCTGCGTCGTCTTGGGGCTCTATGTAGTCTTGGCGCTCTTTGTGCTGTTGGCGCTCCGTGGCCTGGGTTAGCGCTATTCAGGCCGTGAATGGCGAGGAGAGTTCCGATCTCGGCACACTGCTCGGCTTTGAAGTCGTGACCGTGACGCTCGCCGATCTTTGAGGTAGCCATAGGCCGCGAATGTGAGGCACTGCGGCTGACCGATGTTGGGTATCCCCCGTCTGAGGGCAGACGCGGTGCCTCGCACTCGCAGCCGCTCTCACCAAAACGAAATTCTCCGCGTACCCACTAAACACAACAAAAAGCAACACCAAGAACGCTACCAATAAAATAGCACCCTAGGCAATAAATACAACGGCTATCGGTCTAAAAGATACAAAAAAGCCCAGTAAACACCGGGCTTTTTCGAGAACAGAGCAGAAGATCAGTTCAGAGCCTGCAAACCCGCCACGAGCCAGCCAGCGCTGCCGTCTTTCGGCTTGGTCATGTTCCAGACTTCGCGGAACGGGCCGGGGCTTTGTGATGGGTCTTCCTTGATCATGCCGGAGAACTCCACGCTGGCCATCCATTCGGTGCCCGTGTCTTCAATTCCCAAGAGCTTGGCATCCAAGGCGGCCACTTCGGTGTGGTTGAGACTGCCGCCCGTGTGTTGGTCGCGGTCTGCCAATTGTTGGCGAATTTCGCTGAGCATCGAATCGGTCATCATCGTGCCCAAGGTTGAGACGTCATTTTTGTCCCAAGCAGCTTGCAACGCAACGAACGCTTGTTTGGCCGTGGCCAAGAAAGCAGGCGTGTCGAAATCAGCGGGTACGCTCCAGTTACTGCCGCCGCCCGACAAGCGCGAGCCGATCAAGCTGCCGCCTGCACCCGCGCCTTGGTTGGCATCCGGATTGGCCATGAACGCAGTGGAGTTGCGCTCCCAAGGGCGAGCTGAGGCATCGTTACCCACATTTTCTGGGCTGTAATTGCGCTGCATGGGCACTTCAGCTGGCGCTGAACCCGCACCTGCACCCGCCATCGCGTAAGGCGAGTTTTGCTGCTGCATGCCGCTTTGGCTAGCTGCGCGACGGCGCATGAACCAACCCACAGCCACCATGATGGCCAAAGCCAATAAACCAAACATAAGAATCTGGCCAAAAGCCGCACCCAGACCCAAGCTGCTGGCGAGCCAAGCCAGGCCCAAACCAGCGGCCAACCCGCCCAGCATCGCGCCCCAAGGCTTCTTGGGTGCTGCTGCGGGAGCTGCCGCCGCGCCTGCAGGTTTAGCTGCTGCTGCATTGGCTGCGCCGGGCGCAGCGGGTGCACTTGGCGCGGCTTCGCGCTGCGTCACGTTGTTGGATTGCTTGCCGGCAGACTTACCACCGCCCAAGCGCTTGGCTGCATCGGCATCAAAACTGATCAAAGCCACGCTGGCTGCGATCAAACCGGTTATCACGTAGGACCATAACTTCATATCCACCGCCTTTGAAAAATATCGAATGTCTCGTATATGCCGCTCAAAACCCACAATGCAAGCCTGCCATCAGCACTTGATGCCCACATGCAATGCCACCACGCCTGCTGTCATATTGTGTATATCGACGTGGCCGAACCCTTGCGAGAGCATCATGGTTTTGAGCGTCTCCTGATCAGGATGCATCCGAATACTCTCAGCTAAATATTGATAGCTTTGTGCATCGCCTGCAACCCATGCGCCTAATTTTGGCAGTATTGAAAAGGAATACCAATCGTAGGCCTTTTGCAGCGGCTGCGCGACTTTGGAGAATTCCAGCACCAAGAGCTTGCCACCTGGCTTCAAAACACGCCCCATTTCAGCCAAGGCGGCTTCTTTGTGAGTCATGTTGCGCAAGCCGAAGGCCACGGTGACGACATCAAAATGACCGCTTGGGAATGGCAGTTTTTCGGCATCGCAGACCATGGTGGGCAAGCTGTAGCCTGCGTCCACCAGCCGATCACGCCCCACGCGCAGCATCGCTTCGTTGATATCCGTATGCACCACTTCGCCCGTTTTGCCGACTTTTTTGGCAAACGCCAGCGCCAAATCGCCAGTGC
>JANMDE010000417.1:0-6476 GCA_031376105.1 Variovorax sp.
TCACTGGCCCAGTCTTGCAAACCGATGTGCATGATAACCCCGCCCGCCTTCACGCTCGCAAACGCCGTGGTGCGCGTGATTTTTGATCCGACTGCATCGATCACATAGTCATATGCATTCTCCGCTGGGCTTGAATCCTTCGGGTTGTAGGTTTTGACTTGTGTATATTGCTCAATTTGCTGGCGACGAAGTGGGTTCACCTCGGCCACGGTGGTGTCCGTGCAGCCATAGTTTTTGAGTAGCAGCGCAGCAAACATGCCAATGGCACCGCCGCCCAAGATCAACACTCTGCACTCCTGAACCGGCCTGACCAACACGCGCATCGACAGATTGATCGCGTGAAGGGCTGTTGCAGCGGGCTCAGTGACGGCAGCATGTGTGGATGGCATGTCTTGCGGCATGTCAATCAAAGAGGCTGCAGGAATAGACATATATTGCGCAAAAGCGCCGGGGCGCGTCATGCCAACCATGGTGCGATGGCTACAAAGATTGTTGCGGCCTTGCACGCAGTATTCACAAACGCCGCAGGTGATCAACGGATTGCCAGTAACCCGTGTGCCTTTGACATATTGAGCGGAGGCGCTTTCCACCACGGTTCCGCAAAATTCATGACCCAAAATCAATCCGGGTTTGCGACGCGGGTCATGCCCATGGTAGGCGTGCATGTCCGAGCCACAAATGCCCACCGCTTCAATTTTGAGAATCACTTCCCCTGCTTGCAAGCTCGGATTGGGTTGATCAAGCAATTGAACTTCATTCGGCTGTGTATAAACAAGGGCTTTCATGGGGGGGTTCTTTCTTAGACTCTTTATTTGGCCGTGAATCCACCATCAATCATGATGGTTTGCCCAGTGATATAGCTCGATGCATCACTGGCCAAGAAAATGGACAGGCCGTACAAATCCGTGAGCTCGCCGTTTCGCCCCATGCAGGTTTGGTTGGCATTGCGTTGCGCCGCAGCCGGGTCACTGAACACAGGTGCGGTCAATTGGGTTGGGAAGAAGCCCGGTCCAATGGCATTACAGGTGATGCCTTTGCCAGACCACTCCTGAGCAATGGCTCGGGTCAATTGCACCACGCCACCTTTGCCGGCACCGTAAGGCGCGCTGTTGCCAAAAGCACGATAGCTTTGCAAACTGGCGATATTAATGATGCGCCCCCAGCCGCGCCCGGCCATTGCCGGCGCAAGCGCTTGCGTGAGGAAAAACGGGGCACTTAAATGCAGGTTGATTTGCGTTTGCCAAGATTCTGGGCTCACGCTTAAAAAAGGCTCCCTCAGATTCACGCCAGCTGCGTTCACCAAGATATCAATGGGCCCCAAGCCCATGGCAGCCTGCGCGGCGCGCTGCGCTCCCGCAATCTCGGCCACGTCACAACGAAGACACAGCACGTCAATGCCGCTTGCCCGCAAGCTTTCAGCCGCATGATCCAATTCAGGCAGGCGCCTTGCTGCCAAGATGACCCGCGCACCCGCCAAGCCCAGCGCCGTCGCCATGGCTTGCCCAATCCCCGAGTTGCCCCCGGTGACCAGTGCGGTTCGCCCGCTCAGGCTAAACAAGTCTTGCAGCTTCATGCGGTGACCGGCTCGCCTACATTGAAGGTCTGCCCCGGGAAGTATTTGGCCAAGCGATCATCCGCGGTGCGGGCGTGCGCCTCCATGCCCTCAAGGCGCGAAATGCGGGCGGTCGCCAAACCAATATCGCGGGCTGCCTCGCGTGTCATTTGCTGCCACGTGAGTGTCTTCATGAATTTGTGTACCGAGAGACCGCCTGAGTAGCGCGCTGCACCTTTGGTGGGCAGCACATGGTTGGGGCCACTGGCTTTGTCGCCATACGCAACCGTGGTTTCCTCACCCAAGAACAGCGAGCCATAGCAAGTCAAATTCTCCAACCACCAATTCAAGTCTTTGGTGTGCACTTCAAGGTGCTCCGCAGCGTATTTGTCGGAAATCTCTGCCATTTCCTCTCTTGTGGAGCAAAGAATCACCTCGCCGTAATCACGCCAAGCGCAGCCCGCTGCATCGCGCGCGATCGGTGGTAAAAGATCGATCAAGACCGGAATGCGCGCCATCACATCGCGAGCTAACTTTTCGTCCGTGGTGAACAGCCAAGCTGGGGATTCGTGGCCATGCTCGGCTTGACCCACCAAATCGCTGGCCACAATCGCTGCATCAGCCGTTTCATCCGCAATCACTGCCACCTCGGAGGGGCCAGCGAAGACATCAATACCCACTTTGCCAAACAGGCTGCGCTTGGCCTCGGCCACAAACTTATTGCCTGGCCCAACGATCACATCAGCGGGCTTGCCGGTAAAAAGTCCATACGCCATGGTGGCAATGGCTTGCACGCCGCCCAAAGTCATGACGATATCCGCACCGGCTTTATCGAACGCGTACATCATGTAAGGGTGCATTGGCCCGCCGCGAAACGGACCTGAGCAGGCAAGAATCGTCTTGACTCCTGCCGCCTTGGCCGTCGCCACGCCCATGTAGGCAGACGCGATATGGGCATAGCGGCCTGCGGGCGCATAGCAACCAGCAACGTTGACCGGCAAGACGCGTTGGCCGGCTGTGACGCCAGGGTGCAACTCGGTCTTAAATTCGCTCACTGACTCGCGTTGGGCTGTGGCAAAGTCAAAGACTTGTTTGATCGCAAAATCGATGTCGGCCTTCACATCGTCTGGCACGGTCTTGGCATTTGCATCGAGCTGCGCGCGCGTGAGCACGAACTCGCCGTCCCACTTGTCTAGGCTTTTGGCGTAGGCGCGTACTGCCTGCTCGCCATTTTTCTGAATCTCAGCCAGCATTTCCGTCACCACGCTTTGCGCCGTGGCGGTTTCCGACTCGGGCGTCTTCGCCGCTTTTTTAAGGTATTGAATGCTCATATCGATACTCCAGTAGATGGGAATGCAGCGGCCAAGCCATTTGCCTGGCTACTGCTTTGCTAGGTCAAATTACTTGCTGTTGTTGGCGAAATCGCGCAGCTTGGGATCTGCCTGCACGAGCTTCATGTACTCATCTGTCACAAAATCTTGTACTTGAGGAATGGTTGGCACAGCGCCCGTCTCACGCATAAACACCGAGATCTGTGCAAACCACGCATCGACCTGTGAATTGCTGTTTTTGCGCTCCATCATTTTGAGCTGCTGAGACAGATTGAAGGTGGGGCGAGTATCAAACTCTTTCTTCATCGAAGCTTCGCTGATACTCACGCCGCCCTTGGCATAAAAATCTTTCATCATGGCGACGGCAGCAGGCTTGTTCGCGTTCATCCAGTTCCATGCACGCAGATAAACGGCTAGGAATTTAGCCACGTTCTGTGGATTTTCTTTGGCATAGTCACCGCGGGCAATCAAAGCACCCGGCACCACAGCGCCGCCTTCTTTCCCGCTACACAGCACTTTTGCGCCAGCCTTCTCTTCAACCGTGTAGATGTTGGGCGCCCACATACCGGCCAAGTCGGTGTTGTTTGAGGACAGCGCGGAGATGATTTCCGACTGACCCATGTTCTTCATCACAACATCGGATTTTTTCAGACCGTACTTCTTCAAGCAAGACTGAACCGCAAAATCGGCGGTGGAGTTTTGCGTCAGCGTAATCGTTTGACCACGCAGAGCAGCCGCTGGATCTTTTGCGAACTCCGCCGCTTTTTTTCCGCTCGCAACCAAGGCATTGCCGGCAGATTCGTCATTGGTGACACCGATGGTTTTGATGCCAAATCGCACATGGCCGAGCACAGCTGGCACGGAACCCGTACCGCCCACGTCCCAGGATTTAGCAGCCGAAGCGGCGATTTGTGGTACGCCTGCTGGGAAGGTGCTGAACTCTGGCGCGAGGCCCACTTCTTTCCACCAGCCCTTTTCTGTAGCCACATGGAAAGGCATGGCCCAGTACAGCGAGGGCTGATAACTGATTTTGATCGGCGTGAGCGCTTGTGCAAACGATGCGCCCAAAGCAGTGGCAGCGGCAATTCCGACGAGGGTTTTCTTGAACATAAGTGTCTCCTGATAGTGGTGGTTAAAAAATTAATGGTCTGCGCTGCCGTGCTCTTCGCGCAACGATTTCCAAATACGTGTGCGTAGGTGCACAAAAGACGCGAGGTCCATCACATCTTCAATCCGAGGGTGCTTGTCCCAGCCATCCGATTCGCGGATGCTCTTGACATCAAGAATTTCTTTGATGCGCCCGGGCCGACTCGTCATCACGACCACGCGATCCGCAAGATAAACCGCCTCCTCCACTGCATGGGTAATGAAGAGCACAGTTCGAGGATTTTTGCGCGCCAATTTCACCAGCTCCTCTTGCATCACCACGCGGGTTTGCGCGTCCAGCGCGCCAAAAGGCTCATCCATCAAAAGGACATCAGGGTCGAGAGCGTAGGCCCGCGCAATCGCCACGCGCTGCTGCATGCCACCGGAGAGCTGGTGCGGGTAGGCGGATTCATAGCCTTTGAGGTTCATCAAGGCGATATAGTGGGTGATGATGTCGTGGCGCTTTTCTTTCGGCAGATTCTTGGCGCGCAACCCAAAATCAATATTGTCATAAACTGATTTCCAAGGAAACAGGGCAAATGCTTGAAATACCACGGCGCGCTCTGGCCCTGGGGCTTTGACCTCTTTGCCCGACACTGAGACTGTGCCTGTACTGGGAAACTCCAAGCCAGCGACCATGCGCATACAAGTGGTTTTGCCACAACCTGATGGCCCGACGATGGCGACAAATTCTTGGTCATTGACCGTAAGATCAAAGCCATCAATCGTCAGAAAGTCTTTGTTGTCGCGTTTGAAGACGCGGGTGACATTGTTGAATTCAATCGTGCTCATGGAATTTTCGCTTTTGAATGCTACCTGCGGTGACGCAACAAATGCGCTTCAATTTTTCTCAAGGCCACATCGATCAGTACACCGACGAAACCGATGGCCAGCATGCCCGCCATGACGATATCGGTGGCGATGGCGCTCTGCCCTTTCACAATCAGAAAGCCCATGCCACTCGATGATGCAATCAACTCCGCACCCACCAACGACATCCAGCCCAGACCTGCACCGATCCGAAGGCCTGCGATGATCGAGGGCACAGCTGCTGGAAACAGCACCTCCGTGATCGTGCGGAAATTGCCCACACCCAGCATGCTTGCCGCCTCTGTGTAGCGCACTTCCACGCCACGCGCACCCCGGTAGGCGTTGATCAAGCAGGGCGGAAAGGCACCCGCAAAAATGATCAGTGTCGGGCCACCCGCACCTGTGCCAAACCAAAGCGCAGCAAAAGGCACCCATGCCACCGGAGCGATAAACCGCAGCCCATCAAAAAGCGGGGACACGATGTCATCAAGCCAGCCAAACCAGCCCATCATGAGCCCCAAAGGCACGCCCACCAACGCAGCTAAGCCGAAGCCCCAAGCAAAGCGTTGCAAGCTCGATGCCATGTGCTCATGCAGAAGGTGACCGGCGAACGGTGTTTGCATCAAATCGATGAGTTTGATCACCACTTCATGCGGCATCGGCAAAAACTGGCGAGGGACGAGTTGAACCGCTGATGCGAAATACCAAAAGGCAAAGAAACTCACCAGACCTATCAAAGACAGAGAGGGTTTGTGATCCATCCAAGTTTGGCTTTTGCTCATCATGCTGCCCTCTCACGACGCCAGGGCATCGCCTTGGTTTCGACGTAACCCAAAATGGCGGTGGTGGTCGCGCCGCAGATGCCGACAAACACCATGGCCACCAAGATCATGGCGGGGTAAATGTCTTGTGCACCTTGATTCAAGATGCTTCCCAAACCGTATAGAGCACCAATGAGCTCGGCCGCCACCAGCGTGGTCCAACTCGCTTGCAAGGACAAGCGCAAGCCAGTGAAGATCATCGGGAAGGCGCCGGGTATCAACACGCCAAACACCAGCTTCGAGCCACGAATACCCAGCATTTTTGCCGCCTCCAGCACAGGCGTGTCAATATTACGAACACCCGTATAACTGTTGATCACCGAGGGCACGAAGGCTGCCACGAAAATCACAAGAATCTTCGCCGAATCACCTAGGCCAAGCCAAACAATCGCCAGAGGAATCCAAGCCAGTGGAGGGATCGGGCGAAGAAGCAGAAACGCAGGGTTGATCAGCGCTTCTGCTCTGCGAGAGTAGCCCATTAACAGGCCGAGAGGCACACCTAGACCGATCGCCACCGCAAAACCCATCAAGACAAGCTTCAAGCTGTGGAGCACATGTTGGTGAAGACGCCCGTTTCCGTAGCCTTCCGTGGTGATTTGCGCCAAGGCATCGCTGACTTCCTTGGGGTTGGGAAAGCGAGCCGGTGAAATCCAACCCATCAGCGAGGTAAACACCCACCACGCCAAAAACAAAACAAGCACAGTCGCTGCGCCCAGCCAAGCTCGGCGGGAGAGGCCAACGAAAGAAGCTTTGCTGGATGACATGGTCTGAACGGCGTGGACTTGGATGAGCGGTTAAAAATGTAAGCGCTTGCAT